>NZ_SBIR01000007.1:0-213794 GCF_004521895.1 Halorussus marinus | reverse complement strand
CCGTTCACGCTCCACAAACTCCAAGTCGATCCAGTCACTACAACCGCTGAGGCGGGTGATTTTGGCCATGGATCAGCACAAAATCACTCCCGCCTCATCCTTCACTCTTAACTAAACACGACCGCCGCGAGTCGGGAAACATACTTACGGGTAGTCTCGAAACAGCCTCACATGGCACGCGAACGGCGAACGGAGGCGGAACGATGAGCATCGTCGGCGGCACGCTCGGCAAGGTCGCGGCCGTGCTCGCGGCCGGGCTGGTCGTCACGGCCGTCGGGGTCGGCGCGGCGCTGACGACCGGCGTCGTGAGCCCCGAGGCGCCGACCGTCGAATCGATCGACAACCAGTGGGGCGAGGTGACCGACGAGACGACCGGCGTCGAGACCCGGGTCGTCGTGAACAACCCCAACGGCGTGGGGATACCGGGCGTCGCGGGCGTCTCCTACGACGTGGCGATGAACGACGTGACCGTCGCGTCGGGGGCCAGCGGCGCGGTCAGCCTCTCGTCGGGCCAGAACGAACTGGTCCTCCGGACCGACATCGACAACCGGAAGATCCCCGAGTGGTGGGCGAGCCACATCAACGACGGCGAGCAGACCACGGTCTCGATCAGACCGTCGGTGAACGCGCCGCTTTTCTCCACCGAGTTGGACGCCCAAGAGCGGACCTTCTCGACGGACCTGCTCGCGGCGTTCGACAGCGACTCGGCCGAGTCGGTGGAAGCCGGCGGCCGGACGCTCCTGACCGTCGAGGAGACCGACGCCTCGTGGGGAACGGCGACGACCGACGAGACCCCGCTCCGGTTCTCGGGCACCGTCACCAACCCCAACGGCGAGCCCATCGAGTTCGGGACGATCGGATACACCGTCTCGATGAACGACGTGACCGTCGCCGAGGGCACGACGGGCGAGCGCGTCGAGATCGGCGCCAACGAGACCGAGACCATCCGGATACAGTCGGTGCTCGACAACCGGAAGCTCGACGAGTGGTGGGTCAGCCACGTCCGCAACGACGAGCAGACCACCCTCGCGGTCGAGGCGTTCGCGGAGGTCGAGACCGACGACGGCACCGAACGGATCCCGCTGTCGTTCATGAGCAAGCGCGTCGCCTTCGAGACCGACATCCTCGGCGGCGGCGAGGCGACGGCCCGCGAACTCGACGCCGGCGCCGACACCGACTTCGCGGCCCCGACCGTCGAGTCGGTAGAGCGCGGGTGGACGAACACCGAGGCCGGCACGCGGTTCGGGACGACCGTGGTCGTCGACAACCCCAACGGCGCGAACGGGACGCTCGGCGAGGTCGCGCTCGACGCGAACTACCGGGTGTCGCTCAACGACGTGGCCCTCATCGAGGACCGCAAGCGAGCCACGCTCACCGAGGGGCGCAACGAGATCAGCTTCGAGAGCGCAGTCGGCGACGACACCGTCAAGCGGTGGTGGCTGAGTCACGTCACGCGCGGCGAGCGGACCGAGCTGACGACCGCGGCCGACGTGACCGCAGACGTCGGATTCGCCGCGGTCCCCGTCGACGTGCCCGAGCGCTCGACCGCGTTCGAGACCGACCTCCTCGGCGGCTTCGACGGCAGCGAGGAGCGCGTCGAGATCCGGGGCCAGCACGCCGCCACGCTCGAAAACATGGACGCCCAGTGGGGCGAACCCACGATGAACGCCACGCCGATGGCGATCGCCGGCGACGTGACAAACGAGCGGACCGGCCCGATGACCGTCGAGACGTTCGGCTACGAGATCCGGATGAACGACGTGGTGCTGGCCGACAACGAGAGCGACGTCGGAACGACCATCCCGGGCGGGACCACTCGCGAGGTCTCGACCACCGGCTACCTCGACACCGACCAGATTCCCGAGTGGTGGGTCAGCCACCTCGAAAACGGCGAGCGGTCGGCGCTGTCGGTTTCGTACTACGTCGTGGTCGAGTACGCCGGCCAGACGTTCACCGTCGAACTCGACTCGATGAGCTACGAGGACACCGTCGAGACGAACGCCTTCGGCGAGTAGCGCGGCCGATCGCCGGACGCCCACCGAAGCGAGCGCCGTCCGGACGGCGGCGAACGCCCCGGGAGAGGATTTTTCTTCGCGCGCCCCCGAGTGCCGACATGGACTGGGCGGAACTCTTCGAGCGTGGGGCGACCCACCGGACAGACGTGGCGGCGATACGCGACCGACTCGCGGCCCGCCGGGCCACCGAGGAGGGCGGCGATGGCCGAGCGTGAGACCGACCCCGCCCGGATCGTCGCCGACGCCGACGTGCTGGCGGCCGACCTGCTCGTCGGCGGGGCGGCCCGGGAGGCGCTGGACGCGGTCCGGGCCCACTCGTGGGTGAAACTGGTCGCAAGCGACCCCCTGCTCGACGACGCGGAGGCCGTCGTCGCGGCGCTCGCCGACGAGGACCTCGCCCGGGCGTGGCGCGACCGCATCGAGGACCTCCGGGTGGCGGTCGACCACCCGCCGGGCGACCACCCCGCGCTGGCGAGCGCGTATCGGGGCGGAGCGGCCCACCTGTTGAGCTACGACGACGACCTGCGGAACGCGAAGGCCGGGGCCGAGCTCGGCTCGCGACTCGACGTCTCGGTGAAGACGCCGGCGGGGTTCGCGGGACTGTTCGACGCCGCGAGCCTCTACGGGGCGGTCGAGGGCGGGGAGTACCCCGGTCCGGACACCGACGCCCGGGGGTGAAAAATCAGTCGTCGGTCGCGACCCCGACCGGCTTCCACGCGCTCTAACCGTGGGTTACGTCGCCCCTCGGTGAAAGCCGACACTCGTCTCGGTCCTCGGGCCCGGCGACGCCGGGCTCACCACCGGATGACGTTGCTCTCGAGGTCTCGGGGGTAGTAGGTGATCTGCTCGACGCCGTCCTCGGTGATGAGGATGGTGTCCGAGTGGCGGTAGCCCGCCTCGCCCGGGAGGTAGATGCCGGGCTCGATGGAGTAGGCGTGGCCCGGGCGCATGACCTCCTCGCTCCCGCGGTCGATGAACTCCCGCTCGTGGGCCTCCATCCCGAGGTTGTGGCCCGTGTGGTGTTGGGCGTACTCCAGCACGCCCTGCTCGTCGAGGTAGTCGTGGACCTTCTGGTCGACGCGCGAACACGGGACGCCCGGACCGCTCTCCTCGATGCCGATCGTCTGGGCCTCCAGCATCAGTTCGAAGTAGTGGGCCTGCTCGTCGGTGGGATCGCCGACGAACATCGTGCGTTCGAGTTCGCTCTTGTAGCCGCCGACGTTCGCGCTCGCGCCGGTCACGAGCACGTCGCCTTCCTCCAGCCGGCGGTTCTCGGTCAGGCCGTGGGGGAGCGCGGAGTTCTCCCCCGAGAGGAACCCACAGCTGGCGGGGAACCCGCCCCGGAGGTGCGAGTCGTACCGGTCGCCGAGGGTGTCGAGCATCGCCATCGAGGCGTCGAGGCTGGCGCGCTTGGCGACCCAGAGCTCGTGGGCGCCGGGTTCGGCGTACTCGGCCAGCTTCCGGTGGGCGAGGTTCCCCCACTTCGCCGAGTGGCGCATGAGGTCGAACTCGGCCTCGGATTTCTCCTTTCGGAGCTCGGGGATCCACTCGACGGTCTCGACCGAGACGGCCGCGAGTTCGTCGAGCGCGGGCCCGGAGTAGCCCCAGAACCCCGGCGCGCCGTTGGCGTCGGCCGCGACGGTCTCGACGCCGAGGTCGTCGAGCATCGCGGCGATGGTCGCCTCGGGCGTCCGGCTCGGGTGCTCGTAGTAGGTCCCTTCGCCGTCGCCGGGGTAGTCGTAGTAGGTGTAGACTGACTCGACGGCGGGGAACTCGTCGCTGTCCGCGCGGTCGGCTTCGAGCCGCGGCACCGTCACCGCCACCGCGTCCTGAGTGACCGCGAGACACACCGGCCGTTCGGTCTGGAGGTGGTGAAAGCCCGAGAGCCACTCGATGTCCGTCGCCGAGAACAGACACAGCGCGTCGTAGTCGTTCGCCGCGAGCTCGTCGCGGACGACCGCGATTCGCGCTTCGAACTCTTCGGTGGGCAGTGTTGTCAGTACCATACCTGAAGCTGTCGACGGGTCATAATAAGTCTGGGCCAACGGGAAATCTACACGCCCGGGCGCGATCAGAAAACCCGGCGAGCGCGCAGGGCCGATGGGTTGGCGCGCACCGTCAGTCGTAGTGGTGACACGCACAGACGTGGCCGTCGCCGACCGCGTCGAGTTCCGGATCCGACGTCTCACAGACGTCGCCGATGTACTCCTGACACCGGGTGTGGAACCGACAGCCCGACGGGGGATCTTCCGGGCTCGGGACGCTCCCGTCGAGGATGATCCGGTCGTCCATCCGCTCGGCGTTCGCCCGCGGAACGCCCGAGAGGAGCGCCCGGGTGTAGGGGTGTTTGGGGGTCTCGAACAGCCGATCGGCGGGCGCGACCTCCGCGAGTTCGCCGAGGTACATCACCGCCACCCGGTCGCAGATGTGTTTGATGACGCTGAGGTCGTGGGAGATGAACAGATAGGTCAGATTGTACTTCTCCTGGAGGTCCTCCATCAGGTTCAGGATCTTCGCCTGCACGCTCACGTCGAGCGCGCTCGTCGGCTCGTCGGCGACGATGAGGCTCGGGTTCACGCTGAGCGCGCGCGCGATGGCGATGCGCTGTTGCTGGCCGCCCGAGAACTCGTGTGGCGCTCGCGTGAGGTGGTTCTCCTGGAGGTCGACCTCCTCGATGAGCTCGTACAGCCGGTTCTGTCGCTTGGTCTTGTCCCAGTCGGTCAGCGACCGCATCGGCTCGGTGATGAGGTCGGCGACGTTCATCCGGGGGTTGAGGCTCGACCCCGGGTCCTGGAAGATGATCTGCATGTCCCGGCGGAGCTGGCGGAGCCGCTTGCGCGAGACGTCGGTGATGTCCTCGCCGTCGAAGTAGATCCGGCCGCCGGTCGGGTCGAGTAGCCGCATCATCGTCTTGCCGAGCGTCGACTTCCCACAGCCCGACTCGCCGACCAGCCCGAGCGTCTCGCCGCGTCGGATCTCGAAGCTCACGCCGTCGACCGCCTTCACGTCGGCGGTGTGGCGCTTCAGGATCCCCGACCGGATCGGGAAGTACTTCTGGACCTCCTCGGCCGCGAGGAGCGCGTCTGTGCTCTCGGCGTCCTGAGTTCGTTGGAGACTCATTGATCCTCAACTCCCTGTATCTGCCACGGCGGTTCGGCGTCGCTCTCGTCGGTGTAGTAGTGGCACGCGACCTCGTGGTCCCGGATCCCCTCGGGTTCGGCGAGTTGGGGGTCGATCTCGTCGCACTCCGAGCCGATGTAGTCGGGACACCGGCTGGCGAACCGACACCCCGTGGGCGGGTCGATGAGTTCGGGGACGGTCCCTTCGATCGTCGGCAGTCGTTGGACCGACGTCTCCAGCGACGGGATGCTCTCGGCCAGTTTCCGCGTGTACGGGTGGAGCGGGGCCTCGAACAGCTCGCGCATCGAACACGTCTCGACGACGTTGCCGGCGTACATCACCGCCATCCGGTCGGCGATCTCGCTGATGACCGCGAGGTCGTGGCTGATGATCAGGACGCTCATCTCGAACTCCTCGCGCAGGTCCCGCAGGAGGTCCATGATCTGGGCCTGAATCGTCACGTCGAGGGCGGTCGTCGGCTCGTCGGCGATGAGGAGCTTCGGCTCGGTGATGAGCGCCATCGCGATGACCACCCGCTGGCGCATCCCGCCGCTGAGCGCGTCGGGGTACTCGTCCATGAGCCGCTCGGCGTCGGCCAGTCCGCAGGCCTCCAGCATCTCGATCGCCTTCTGGCGGGCGGCCGCCTTCGAGATGTCGCGGTGGGCCAACAGCGGCTCGGTCAGCTGGTGACCGATCGTCAACACCGGGTTGAGCGACGACATCGGGTCCTGATAGATCATCGTGATGTCGTCGCCCCGGATGCCGTCGAGTTCGTCGTCCGAGAGGTCGAGGAGCTCGCGGCCGTCGTACCGGATCGACCCCGACACCACCTCTGCGGGCGGGGACTGCAACAGTCCCATCGTCGAGAAGGCTGTCACGCTCTTCCCACAGCCGCTCTCGCCGATGACGCCGACCACCTCGTCGCGCTCGACCGTCAGCGAGACGCCGTCGAGCGCTTCGACGGTGCCTTCTTCGGTGTGGAAGTGGACGTGCAGGTCGTCGATTTCGAGTAGTGGGTCCGTCACGTTATCTCACCTGCCTCGGGTCGAGTGCGTCTCTGAGCCCGTCGCCGAGCCCGTTGAAGCCGATGACCGTGAGCATGATCGCCAGCCCCGGGAACGTCGCGATCCACCACGCGGAGTCGATGTCCCCGCGACCCGCCGCGAGGATCGCGCCCCACTCGGGCTTCGGGGGCTGGACGCCCATCCCCAGGAACGAGAGTCCCGCGCTCCACAGGATGACCGTCGGGATGGTCAGGGTCGCGTAGACGATGATGCTCGACGCCGCGTTCGGCAGGACGTACCGCGTGATGACTCGGAAGTCGCTGAGCCCGGCGGCGTTGGCCGATTCGATGTACTCTTCTTCCATCACGCTCTTGACGTCGCCCCGGACCAGCCTGGCGAACCCGCGCCAGCCCACCAGGCTGACCGCGACTATCAGCGGAAACAGACCACCCCCGAGCATCCCGGCGATGGCCAGCGCGAGGACGATCGCCGGGATAGAGAGGCTGATGTCCACGAGCCGCATGATTCCGGCCTCGGTCCAGCCGCCGTAGTAGCCCGCGAGGAGCCCGAGCGAGACGCCGATCAGCATCTCGATGCCGACGATGACGACGCCGAGGAACACCGCGTACCGCGAGCCGAACACCACCCGGGAGAACACGTCCCGGCCGTAGGTGTCGGTCCCGAACGGGTGTTCGAGGCTCGGAGGCTCCTTCAGCGCGTCGTAGTTCTGTTCGGTCGGCTCGTAGGGCGCTATCCACGGGGCGAACGCCGCGGTGACCAGCAACGCCACCACCACGACGAGCCCGAAGACCGCGAAGCGATTCTGCATGACGCGACGGAGGACAGTCCGCGCGCGGGCGAGCTGTCCGGTGGCGACGCGAGACCCTTGACCGCCCTTCGGGGTCCCATCGCCCTCGTCGTCGCTGTCTGAGTGTCCTACTGACATGTTAATCGTACTTGATTCTGGGGTCGAAGTAGCTGTACGCCACGTCCACTGCGAGGTTGGCGGCGATGACGATGACCGCGTACACCAGGACCGTCCCCTGGACCACGGGGTAGTCGCGGCTCAACACCGCGTTTACGAGGAGCCGCCCCATCCCCGGCCACGCGAACACCGTCTCGATGATGACCGCCCCCGAGAAGATGAGCGGGATCTGGAGCCCGATGAGCGTGATGATCGGTATCATCGCGTTTTTCATCGCGTGGGTGTAGATGACCGCGCTGTCGCCGATTCCCTTCCCGCGGGCGGTGCGGATGTAGTCCTCGTTGAGTATCTCCAGCATCGACGACCGGGTCATCCGCGTGAGCAGTCCCGCCCGCCGGGTACCGGTCGCGATCGCCGGGAGCGCGAGCGACATCAGCCACGTCGCGGTGAACACCGGGGTGGCCCGCCCCGAGATGGGGAAGATGCTCCAGTTGACCGAGAACAACAGGATCAGGATGAGCGCGAGCCAGAACGACGGCATCGATATCCAGAAGATGGCGAACACCATCGAGAGGGAGTCGACCCAGGTGTACTGCTTGACCGCGCTTATCACCCCCAGAGGGAGCGCGATGATGAGCGTCAACGCCATCGACGCTATCGCTAACTCTAGGGTCGCCGGTAACCGCTCCATTATCATCTCCGAGACGGGGCGTTGAGACCGGACCGACGTTCCGAGATCGCCCTGCGCGGCGCCGGCAAGCCAGTCGAGGTACCTGACGTGGGGCGGGTCGTTCAGCCCCATCTCGGCTTCGAGTTCCTCGATCGCCTCGGGGTTCGCGTTCTGACCGAGCGCTATCTGTGCCGGGTTCCCCGGCGAGAGGTAGACGACCGACGAGATGACCAGCGTCACGCCGATCAGAACGGGGATCATGACGAGTAACCGTCGGACTACGTACTGAAACACGGTTGGAAAGTATCGATATCGGGGTGGGTGTTGATCTCAGGCGTCGAACTCGAGGCGGTTCAGCCACTCCTGGTCCGGCCACCACTCGTGTTCGGTCCAGTTGTCGATGCCTTCGATGTCGCTCTTGTACCCGTACACCTTGTTGAACGCACAGATTGGCGCGACGGGGACTTCTTCGAGCACGAGTTCCTGAGCGTCGACCATCGCCTGATCGCGCTTCTCGGCGTCGGGGTGGGTCTTTCCGGTCTTGAGGAGTTCGTCGAACTCGTCGTTTTGCCACAGCGAGTAGTTCGTGCCGCCCTCGGTCGCGGTGTTCTCGCCCTTCAGGATCGGTTCGAGCGCGTTGGTCGCCCAGTTGCCACCGTACGCCATCGTCGTCAGGTGGTGGTTGCCCGATTCGAGGTTGTTGTAGAGGGTGCCGGCTTCGAGCACTTCGAGGTTGGCGTTGATGCCGACCTCGCCGAGCATCGGCGCGACGACCTTCCCCATCTGTGCGTACCGCGGGATGGTGAACGCGTAGAAGGTGAGCTCCAGGTCCTCGCCGTTCTTCGAGCGGGTTTCGCCTTCGGAGCTGTTGGTCCAGCCTGCCTCCTCGAGGAGCGAGCGGGCTTTCTCGGGGTCGTACTGCTCGCCGAGCTCCTTCGAGCGGTCCTCGCTGAGCCCGTTGACCGCGATCGACGGGACGATGCTCCAGATGGGATACCCCTCGCCGCCGAGGGCCGCGTCGATGACCGGCTGTTTCTGAATCGCGTGGTTGATCGCCCGGCGGACCCGGACGTCGTCGGTCGGCTCCTTCTGGACGTTCATCGCCAGATAGCCCGGTCGCGTGTACTCCTTGCGGAGGAGCTCGGTGTTGTTCGAGCTCTCGACCTGTTCGACGTCGCTGAGCGTGACGTACGACGAGCCGTGGACGTCGCCGTTAGTGAGCTCTTGGAGGAGCGTCGTCGCCTCGGGCAGCAGCCGGAACTCGAACGCACCGGCCTTCCCGGGCCCCTGGTTCTCGGCGAACTCCGGCCCCCAGTCGTACTCTTCGAACTTCGTGACGGTGACCCCGGTACCGCGCTCCCAGGTGTCGAACTGATACGGGCCGGTGCCGACCGCGGTGGCCTGTCCGTAGTCGTCGCCGTGTTCCTCGACCGCCGCCTTCGAGACGAACGCGGTGGACCAGTTGGTGAGATACCGCGGGAGAAGCGGGTACGAGTCCTCCATGGTGATCGTCAGCTCGTAGTCGCCGGTCGCCTCGATGGTGTCGACCGGACCGAGAAGATACGAGTTCGGCGAGTTCTCGAGGAACCGCTCGTAGCTCCACTTTGCGATTTCGGCGTCGAAGGTCGATCCGTCGTGGAAGGTGACGCCTTCTTCGAGCTGGAAGGTGAACTCGGTCGCGTCGTCGTTGCGCGAGTAGTCGCTCGCGAGGTGGGGGACCGGTTCGGTGTCCTCGTCGAGTCGGAACAGCGTCTCGTTGATGGCCGAGAGGATCGTGTTCTCGGGCCGACGCGTCGCGGAGTGGACGTCGAGCGTCGAGGCCTTGCTGCTCATCCCGACGACGAACGTCGACGGTTCTCCGCCGTCGCCGCCGTCCGTCTCTTCGGTCTCGGTGTCCTCATCGGACGTGGTCGTCTCCCCGTCCTCGTTCGATCCGCCGCCACTCGTACAGCCGGCTAACGTGCCGCCGACGCCGGTTGCACCGACGTACTTCAGGTAGTCGCGCCGGTCAAGCCAAGCGTGGTTGTCATCTCCAGTCATACAGCTTGAGTCGGTGTTTATATCGAACATAAATAAACATTTGCCTATCGTCTCCGTGAGAATGTGGGCCAGACCGACGTTAAATTTTAATAAATTATCCGTATTCAAAGCAGCCCTCGTGATACAACGATAGTAGTAAAATTTCGCCACCTCCGAAATGTCAGTCCGACGGTAGTGTGCGCGCGAAAGCCAACGACTTTAGTTCGCGGCGCCCGGACATCGGGCCATCGCACGCTACGCACCGACGCCGACGGTCGCCCGACGCATCGACGCGGGCCGGAGCGACCGAGCGGACCCGGAGTTCCGGAGAGACAGCTAACGATGGGATACTCGAGCGTTCAGGACTTCGTCGACAAGCCGACGATCGTCCGGCTCTACCGGTTCGTCCTCGTTGGATCGGGGGCCGCACTCGTCCAGACGGGACTCCTCTGGGTGCTGGTCGAGTTCGCGGGGCTCAACTATCTGGTCGCGGCGACGCTCTCGATCGAGACCACCATCCTCCTCCAGTACGTCGTCAACAACGCCTGGACGTTCCAACACGCCCAGCACACCTCCCGGCTCCAGTATCTAGTGGGGCTTGTCCGGACGAACATCGTCCGTGGGACCGCGATCCCCCTGCAGGTCGGACTCCTCTACGCGTTCGTGACGTGGGGCGGGCTCATGTACCTGCTCGGCAACGGCATCGCGATCTTCCTCAGCGGCATCTACCGGTACTACCTCGACTCGCGGTGGACGTGGAAGATCCAGATGTGAGCCGACGGGCGCGCCTCCGGGATCACTTCCCGAACCGACACTTTCATACGCCGACGCCGCAGGGTTCGAAACGATGCAGCGATCCTCCGCTCGACACGCGACCGACTCGGTGCTGGCGACCCTCGCGGGCGACGACTGCGACTGGTGTAGTTCCGGGACGCTCGTCCGCGGGCGATTCAAGGGAGACGACGCCGTGGTGTGCGAAGACTGCGAGACCCCCGCGGTCCGCGTCTGGTGAGCCCTCGGAACGGTTCGGTCGGTCTCGCCCACTCGTCGCGTCGCTCTCCGAAAACACCGCCGACCGGACGGCGGTCGGTCCCTCCGAGCGACCCGACCGCGTGCCGTCAGAACAGCGCTTCCAGTTCTTCGGCCTCGTCGTGTACGAGTCGCTGGAGGTTCCGGTCGCTCTCCTCGCGCATCGACTCGATGTTGTCCCGGGTCTCGACCGCGACGCCCTGAAGCTCTTTCACCCGTGGCACGTCGCTCACGCCCGACAGCAACGCCACCGCGCCGACCCGGCCGGCGTCCCGGATGGGGTAGTCGCCGCCCCGGACCTCCATCGACTCGGTCTCGGATTCGAGCCACTTGCGCCCGCGCTCGATGCCCTTTCGGTTGAGGTGTTCGGGCGGCCCGCTGGTGACCACCAGCGAGCGCTCGGTGCTCTCGACGTTACACGGCAGGGTGAGCCGACCGAGCGTGGCCTTCCGGACGAGGCTGGTGATCCGGTTGGTGGTCTCGGTGGGGTCGATCTCGTCGTCGGTGAAGCGCCCGAGGAGTCCGCCGTCGGTCGCCGCGACTTCCTCGGCGGCGTAGCCGATGGTCGAGACGCCGCCGCAGGCGAGCGTGTTGATGATCTCGCTCGAATCGACGACGCTCTCTGCGATCGCGTCGTCGCGCCCGACCTCGCCGGCGCCGAACAGGACGCCGAACCGCCGGACGATCTCCTCGTTGAGCCGGTCGTAGCCGCCCCGGACCGACTCGCCGGTCTCGCGCCACGCGTCGTTGTCGAACACCAACAGATTGTCGACTTCGTCGACGAACGTCTTGAACGACCGGGCCGCGTTCAGGGTGTAGATGCCGCCCTCGTCCTGTGCGGGCAGGACGCCCAGCCCGTAGACGGGTTCGGTGTAGATCCGTTTGAGGTGGTTCGCGAGGACGGGCGCGCCGCCCGACCCGGTGCCACCGCCCAGCCCCGCGACCACGAGAAACGCGTCGATCTCGTGGACCGGGACGTCGTCGATCGCCCCCTGTATCTCGCCGACGTCCGCCTCGGCGATCTCCGCGCCGAGTTCGTTGTCGGCGCCGACGCCGTGGCCCTTCACGCGGGCCTGACCGATGAGTACGCGGTTGCGTTCGGGGATCTCCTCGAGCCCCGCGAGGTCGGCCTCCGCGGTGTTGACCGCGATCGCCGACCGGACGACGTCGCTCCCGGTCTGGCGGTCGTACTCGACGAACTTGTCCACGATCTTCCCGCCTGCTTGCCCGAAGCCGATCATTGCGAGCTTCATGTTTGTGTAGTCCTACTGCCGATACGTCGACGCTACCTCGCTCGATCCGCGGGTTAGCGTCGCGTTATCGGCTCGTACCACCAACCGTAGGCGGACACACACATTGTTATGCGCCGGCACACGAGCGTTCAGGCCGACCCACGAACCGCGCCTCGGAGAGTCAGACGCCGATTGTAACGCTCGGAAACCGCGGGCGGGCGGCGAGTCCGACCGCGAACCCGGCGATCGGGCCGGTTCGACGGGCGTAAATTCCTCACCGACGAACGCCGAGGCATGCGACAGTTCATCGTGCTCGGCCACGACGCGCCGACGAGCCCGGAGTTCTCGCTCGACGATCTGGCGGGCGCCGCGGGGCGCCTCGACGTGCTCTGTCGGTGTGTCAACTCCGCGTTTTTCCTCTCGCACGACATCCGCGAGGACGTGCGGGTCGTCCTCGTGTTGAGCGACGAGGTGGCGATCCGGTTCGAGGGGAGCGAGCTCCGGCGGCTCAACCCCGACGAGCGCTCGACGGCCGCCCTGATCCGGAACGCGCTCGAACAGAGAGACGAGGCCGTCGGCCACATGGCGGTCGAGAGCTCGCCGGGCGTCCACCTCTCGAAGCGCGGCGTCGAGTCCGTCTTGACGGAGGCCGCTCGCTCGGGGACGGTCGTCCAGCTCCACGAGGACGGCGACCCGGTCGCCGACGTGAAGCCGCCCGAGGATCCGGTGTTCGTCCTCTCGGACCACCGCGATTTCACCGCGGACGAGTCGGCACTGCTCGACGAGACCGCCGACGAGCGGGTCCGGCTCGGGCCGGCGCTGCTCCACGCCGACCACGCGATCACGGTCGCGCACAACTACCTCGACACCGACGGATTCGAGAGGTACTGACGGTGCGGGTCAGCGTCATCGGCGGGAGCGCGGTCCCCGATGCGACCGCCGAGCGGGCCGAGCGCGTCGGCCGACTGCTGGGCGAGCGCGGGCACACGCTAGTCTGTGGCGGGCTCGGCGGCGTGATGGCGGCCGCCTGCCGGGGCGCCAGCGAGGCCGGCGCCACGACGATCGGCATCCTCCCGGGCGAAGACCGCGCGAGCGCGAACCCCGACGTCGACGTGGCCGTCGCCACCGGACTGGGCCACGCACGCAACGGGCTGGTCGTGTTGAACGGCGACGCGGTCGTCGCGATCGACGGCGGCTCGGGCACGCTCTCGGAACTGGGGTTCGCGGGCGTCTTCGACCGCCCGATCGCGGGGCTGGGCACCCACGACGCCCCGGGCGTCGAGCCGGTCGAGACCCCGCGCGACGCCGTGGAGTACGTCGAATCCGCGACCGAGAAGTGACCCTATTTCGGAACTATTAAACGCGGCGCGCCCCACGATTCACCTGCGGGCCGGTGGGGTAGCTTGGTATCCTTCGGCCTTCGGGTGGCCGTAACCGCGATTCGAATTCGCGCCGGCCCACTTCTTCCCGCATTTCGCGACGACGAGCGACGGCTCCGCGTCAGTAGCGCCGGTCGGATCCCCGATAACTCGAACGTTCGAAGCCTTTTCCCGCGTTCGCGTCGAGTGGTTCCGTGATGGATAGGAAGACGCGCAGTACGGTCGTTCTCGCGATCGGCGTCGCGCTCCTGATCGGGACCCTCGCGGTCAGCGGGCTCACCACCCCCGATCGGAGCGTCGCGGCCGACGAGGACCGCCGGACGCTCGTCGGCGTACAGGGCGGGGGCGCGGGGTGGCACGACTACGGGGGCGTCACACTCTTCGAGCGGAGCGAGGTCGTCTGGCACGAGGGGAGCGCCGACAGCTACTTCGACGTGACGATGCTCGACAACGGGAGCGTGATGGCGGGGTTCATGCACGGGGGGTACGACGACTGTGGCCCCTACGAGTCGCCGTGCACGCACACCGGGTTCCGGATCATCGACCCCGAACCGACCCCCGAGGTCGTCTCCGAGTACTCGTTCCCGGTCCGGACCCCGACGAACAGCGAGGTCCACGACGTCGAGCGCGTCGGCGACGGCGAGTATCTCGTCACCGACATGGAGCACGAGCGGATCGCGATCGTCTCGGGCAACCAGACCGTCTGGGAGTGGCGCGGGTCGTCGTTCTACGACGCGCCCGACGATCCCACCCGGACCGACTGGCTCCACATCAACGACGTCGACGTGATCGACGAGGGGCGCTATCTGGTGTCACTGCGCAACGCCAATCAGGTCCTCGTCGTCGAGCGCGGCGAGGGCGTCGTCGAGGTCATCAACGAGGACGACGGCGGCGACGACGCCACCTGCACACAGCGCGGCCAGCTGAGCGACGCGGACGGCGATGGCGACGTGCGGTGTGGCGACCCCGGCCTGCTGAACCACCAGCACAACCCCCAGTGGCTCGGCGAGGGCGCGGTCCTCGTCGCCGACAGCGACAACAACCGCGTGGTCGAGTTGCACCGCGAGGAGTCGACCGGCGAGTGGACGGTCGCCTGGGAGCTGGACTCGGCCGGCGGGATCCCGTTCGACTGGCCCCGAGACGCCGACCGGCTGGCGAACGGCAACACCCTCGTGACCGACACGCTCAACAAGCGACTTCTGGAGGTCACGCCCAACGGGACCGTCGTCTGGAGCGCGACCACCGAACACATCCCCTACGAGGCCGAGCGACTCCCCGAGGGCGAGCGCCCGACCGGCGAGCGGTACAACGCCGCGGCGGGCGCCGGCGCCGATAGGCTCCCCGTCCTCGACCCCGCGGTGAGTCTGGCGCGGGGCGCGGCGCCGTGGCTCCCCTACTGGTTCGCCGGGGCGGAACTGGGACTGACGCTCGTCGCGCTCGGGTTCGTCGGCGGCGGCGTCTACCTCCGGCGGACGGCGTAACCGAACGACCGACTTCCCGCGGTCGTGGCGGCTGGGCTGTCACAGCCCGGGAACGTGAGGCCGGACCGCCCAGCCGACCTTCCGGCCCGCGCCGGCCAGATAGTGGCGGGCGCTCCGGTGGATCGGCTGGCGCCGCCCGCGGATCTCGGCCTCGCCCTCGTGGATGGCCTCGACCACCCGATCGCCGTCGAGGTCTGCCTTCGAGGCCGCGTCGTCGACCGCCAGTTCGGTGTACGCCCGGCCGATGTACCCCGCCGAGTGGGCGTCGCTTGCCGCGACGCCGGGGTAGTCGTGTTCGCGGGCGAACCGCTTTGCCCGACGGTTGCGATAGCCGGTGAACACCCACGAGTTGAACACCTCGATGGCGTCACAGTCCCGGAGATGTCGCTTGGGGACGCCGTGGCGGGTCCGCTGGAACGGATGGGGGACGACCGCGACCCCGCCGAGGTCCCGGACGGTCTCGACGGTCTCGTCGAGCGGTCGGCCCGGGGCCGGGCGCTCCTCGACGCCGATCGCGAGGAGGTGGCCCGCGGCCGTCGAGACCTCGACGCCCGGGATCCCGAGCAGACCGTAGTCGGGCGCGATCTCGGCCGCCCTGAGCGACGCGCCGATCTCGTCGTGGTCGGTGATCACGATCCCGTCGAGACCCACGTCCGCGGCCTGCTCCAAGA
The DNA here is from genome assembly GCF_004521895.1 of Halorussus marinus. Lineage (NCBI taxonomy): Archaea > Methanobacteriati > Methanobacteriota > Halobacteria > Halobacteriales > Haladaptataceae > Halorussus > Halorussus marinus. The sequence continues at coordinate 198,249 of NZ_SBIR01000007.1, read as the reverse complement.
GGAGTTCGACCGGCTCGTGTCCGTCGTAGGAGGCCTGCGAGTGGACGTGCGGGTCGATGGCGACCGAGACCGGCTCGGCCGGGGCGGTCGTAACCTGGGCGGACATGCCTCGGGCCTTCGACCCCGGTCACTAAAACCTCCCGGACCCTCACGTCGCCCGAACGTGACGGCGAGCCGACCCGAACGCCGGGGTTTCGCGCGACTCGGTCGGCGCCCCGACCTGTCGGCGCGAGAACTACTGACATACGTTGTCAGTTGACAATCAGTCGTTGCGTTCGTGAACGCCGTTTGATTCGGCGGGAACACCGATTGATCCGGGTTGAGTCGGCTTGAGCGCCGACCGGTTTGAAGCACGCGGCGCCCGACGCCCCGACCGGGGGAGAGAGATGCCCGACGACACGACGACCGACGCGAGCGACCGGGGTATCGCCCGACGAACGATGCTGAGCGGGGCGGCCGCGGGCGTCGCCGGCGTGGCGTTCGCCGGGAGCGCGAGCGCGACGCCGAACGTCGTCACGTTCCGCTCGACCAGCGAGGAAGTGTTTCGATACCGGATCCGCGTGAGCGGCGAGATCCGGCGCGGCGGCCCCTACGAGAGCGACAGCGGCGACGAGTTCCTCGACGCCCGGACCGTCGAGGGCGCGGCCAGCGAGGGCCGGGCCGACAGCTTCCGGTTCTCCGGGGAGATACGCGAACTCGACCTCACCGGCCCGGGGAAAGTGTTCGTGAACGGCGACCTGATCCGGGACAACACGGGACGGCTCCCCAACCGCGTCGAGATCAGATCCACCGGCCGGGACGCGGACTACGAGTTCCGCGTGAGCGGTCGCGTACGGAAAGGCGACCACGCCGACCGGGGCGACACCGTCGACGGCAACGTGGTCCGGGGAGCCGTGGCCGGCGGCGGCCGCGACGACTACCGGTACTCGGGCGCGATCGCATTCGACGCGACCGACGACCCGGTGACCGTGACCCTCGAACTGAATCGGGGCTGAATCGGCACGAAGACATAACACGATCTCCGGCGTGACACCGATATGGACTGGTCCAGACGGGAGGTACTGAAGGCCGCGGCCGCCACCGCGGTCACGGGCGGGTGGCTGACAGCGAGGGGCACGGGGAGTGGGGTCGCGACGGCGTCTTCGGACGGACGAGAGCCCGTGGCGAACGCGGTCCGACAGCGAGTCGACGCGTCGCTCCCGCCGGGCGCGGTCCTCTTCGACCTCGACGACGACGGCGAGTACGGCGCGACCGTCGAGCGAGCCGCCGAACCGGTGGCCGACGACGCCCACCCCCGGCCGGTACGGATCACCTCCGACGGTCGCGAGACGGTCGACTACGCGGCTTCGGTCCTCCGACCCGACGGCGCCCCCGCGCTCGGCGACCTCGACGCCCTCTCGTACGACTACTACGCGGGGCCGGACGACGGCGGCGTCCCCGACGAGACGTTCCTCGTCGTCGAGACCGATTCGGGCCGCCACGGGATGTATCTCACCTACCACGACGGCGACGCCGGCGGGGAGTGGCGCACCCACGACGTGCTGGCGCGGGCGACCGGCGACACCGGCGGGACGAGCGGGTGGTTCGAGTACACGTCAGTCGAGGGCGACGCCGACGGCCGGACGTTCGACGACGCCGTCGAGCGGTTCGGTCCCGACGCGCGCATCGTCCGGTTCGGGGTCGGCCGCGGCGACGGCGTCGATCCGGTGGCGCTCGACGCATCGTACGGCGCGGCGGTCGTGGGCGACCGGACTTACCGGTTCCCGGCGGCGGTGGCCCAGCGACGGGCCGGCGAGAACCCCTCCTGAGACCTCGGCGCCGAGACCGAAGGGAAATCATCTTAGGGCGCGACTGGCTACGCTGTTCGTAATGACGAGGGAGGGTTACTAATGCGTATTATCATCGTCGGGGCGGGCGAGGTCGGCTCCTCGATCGCCGCGAGCCTCGCGACCAGCCACGAGGTCGTCGTCATAGACATCGACGGCGAGCGCGTCGACGCACTGACGTATTCACACGACGTGCTCGCGATTCAGGGCGACGGCACGTCGCTGGCGACGCTCGAAGAGGCCGGCATCGCGGAGGCCGACATGATCATCGCCAGCGCCGACGACGACGAGACGAACTTAGTGACCTGCGGCACGGCAAAGACCATCGACGACCCGTTCACCATCGCGCGGGTCAAGAGCACCGACTACCTCGAGACGTGGCGCCAGACCGAGCGCGCGTTCGGGGTCGACTTCATGGTGTGTACGAACCTGCTGACCGCCGAGGACATCGTCCGAGTGATCGGCCTGCCCGCGGCCCGCGACGTCGACCCCTTCGCCGGCGGGGCGGTCCAGATGGCCGAGTTCGAGATCGCCGACGACAGCCCGGTGGTCGACCAGACGGTCCAAGAGGCCGACCGGTTCGACTCGCTGACGTTCGCGGCCCTCATCCGGAACGGCGACGTCGAGATCCCGCGCGGGGACACCGTCATCCGAGCCGGCGACAAGGCGGTCGTCATCGGGAGCCCCGAGAGCGTCCAAGGGTTCGCGGTCGAGGTCGCGCCGGGCGAGACCCCCTCGGGTACCGAGGACCTCGTGATAATCGGCGGGAGCAACATCGGCTTTCACACCGCCCGACTCCTCGAAGAGCGGGGACTCAACCCCCGGCTCATCGAGCGCGATCACGACCGCGCACGCGCGCTCGCCGAAGACCTCCCGAACTCGGTCGTGATGGAGAACGACGCGACCGACGCCGACTTCCTCACCCGCGAGCACGTCGACGAGGCCGACGCGGTCGTCGCGGCCTTAGAGAGCGACGAGAAGAACCTGCTGGTGTCGATCCTCGCCAAGCAACTCGGCGCGAGCCGCACCGTCGCGGTGGTCGAGAACGGCGAGTACGTCGACGTCTTCGAGACGGTCGGCGTCGACGTGGCGGTAAACCCCCGCGAGGTCACCGCCGAGGAGATCACCCGGTTCACCCGCGAGACCCGCACCGAAAACGTCTCGCTCATCGAGAACGACCGGGCGGAGGTCATCGAGATCGAGGTCGACGACGAGAGCGTGCTCGTCGGCCGACCGATCCGAGAGGCGGTCGGCGACCTCCCGGCCGGGTTCGTCGTCGGGGCGATCACCCGCGACCACGAGTACGTCGTCCCCCGGGGCGACACCGTGATCGAGCCCGGCGATCACGTCGTGGCGTTCGTCGAGACCAGCGTGGTCGACGACGTGACCGCGAAGCTCTGAACGGCGGCGATCGGAGACCTCGGACGGTCGACGCCGTCGGATCCCTCGGAGAACCGTCGACCGCGACCGCTGGTCGGCGGCCACGGTTCGGGCGTCCGCACACGTCACCACGGCGAGCGGTGCATCCGGGAACGCGGCTGGTGCGGTCCCAGATCTCTGAGATCACAGCGCTCCACTGCGTCTCCGGGGAGCGCGACAGCGTCCGGGATCGCCAGCCCACCGTGACTGACGCTCTTGGACGCGACGTGGATCGGGGCGACTCGGACGCCCGTCCGAGTCGACGCCGATCAGCCGAACAGTCGCTCGCCGAGCGACCGCTGATGGCCGGTCTCGGCGAGCAGGACCGAGCACTCGACGTCGTCGAGCACGTCGAGCACCAGCGAGCCCCGGACCAGCCGCGAGAGCAGGCCGCGCTCGGTCGCCCCGACCACGAGCATCGAGTGATCGGTCGCGGCGTCGGCGATCGCGGTCTCCACGTCGCCGGTCTCGACCCGGAGCTCGGCGTCGCTCAGGTCGTGATCGGCGGCCCAATCGGCGAGGAACTGTTCGCCGACGGCGAGGTCGTCGGCGACGTGTAACAGCGTAATCTCCGAGTCGAACTCTTCGCGCAGCAGCTTGGCGACCGTCGCGCTGAGGTCCGAGTCCGGACCGCCAGCGGTCGGGACGAGGATGCGCCCCGGGTCGAACCCGCGGTCTTTCAGCACGAGGAAGTCACAGGGGAGGTCGTGGGTGAGATCGTCGATAGCGGTCTCGGCCCGACCCGGCGATCCCTGGGTGTCCTCACCCCACCCCATCAGGGTGAGATCGGCGTCGTAGGTCCGGGCGGCGTCGAACACCTCCTCGAACGAGCGATGCGAGAGGACGGTGTGGGTTTCGACCGGAACGCCCAGCGTCTCGGCGTCTTCGCGGGCGCGGGCCAGCAACTGCTCGGACTCGGCGTCGAGCTGGTCGACGTGCTCGGCGCCGCTGGCCAGCGGCGTCTGGTCGGGCACCTGCACGATGTGGACTGCAACGACCTCCCCGCCGCGCTGTTTGGCGATGGCGCTGGCCAGCGTGATGAGGTGGTGCTGGTGTTCGGGGTTGGCGAGCGGCACCATCACCCGGTAGCTTCCGCCGTCGGGCTTGACCGAGGCGGCGGCGGTCACCGCGGGCTCGGGCATCTCTTCGGCTCGGCTGAGGACGTACTGGCTCAGGATACCCTGCTTGTCGGTCCGGGTCCGGGCGTAGACGGCGTACCAGACCACCGCGCCGACGACGAGTGCGAGGCTGAGCAGGATCGCCTGCGGGACGATGAACACGATGAGCGCGAACGAGGTGAGCGCGCCGAGGATCGGCGTCACCGGGTAGAACGGGACCCGATAGTCGGGCTGGTACTCCTCGGGGTCGGCGACCCGCATCACGACGAGCGCGACGTTCAACAGCCCGTAGATGACCAGATGGAGCGCGCTCCCGACGCTCGCCAGCAGTTCGAGGTTGCCGAACACGATGAACACCAAGATGAGCGCGCCCGTGATCCCGATGGCGCGGTACGGGGTGCCGAACCGTTCGTGGATGTCGTTCAGCGACGGGCTCACGAGCTTGTCCCGACCCATCGCGAAGTTGATGCGCGAGGACGCGAGCACCGACGCGTTCGCACTTGAGGCGGTCGCCAGCAGTCCAGCGAACAGCAATACCGCCGCGCCGATCGGCCCCATGAGCTGGTCGGCGACGTCGACGACCGCCGTCTCGTTGCCCGCGACGAGGCTGTTGTCGACTGCGGCGAGGACGATGAGCAACACGAGCGCGTAGATCGTCGTCACGATGAGCACGCTCCCGATGACCGCCCGCGGGAGGTTTCGTCCGGGGTCTTTGATCTCCTCGGCGACCGACGTGATCTGGACGAACCCAAGATACGAGACGAAGATGAGCCCGGTCGCGGGGAGCAGGGTGGGGTAGCCTTTCCCCTCCCGGACGAGCGGGAACAGCTTCGAGAGGTCGGCGTTCATCGCGCCGACGAACGAGAACACCGCCAAAATGGCGACCAGCGTGATCACGATGACGTTCTGGAGCCGCCCGGTCTCCTTGGCGCCGACGTAGTTGATGAGGACGAACAGCCCCGCGCCGGCGAGCGCGATGAGCTTCGCCGGCCCGAGCGTGGTCACCGCGAGGTCGATCGTCAGCCCGAGCCCGAGGAACGTGTTGACGTACTCGCCGAACCCGAACATGTAGAACGCCGAGGCGAACGCGAGGCCCATCCAGTTGGCCCACCCCGCGATCGAGCCGAACAGCGGCCCCAGCGCGTGGTTGACGTAGTAGTACGCGCCGCCGGCCTTCGGCATCGCGGTCCCGAGTTCGCTGGCCGACAGCGCGGTCAACAGGGCGATAGCGCCCCCGAGGACGAACGCGCCCGCCGCGAGCGGGCCGGCGTCGGCGACCGCCCGCCCGGGAAGCACGAAGATGCCGGCGCCGATCATCGTCCCGACGCCGATCGTCAGCGCCGCCAGCGGTCCGAGGTCCTTCGCGAGCTCCTCGTCGCTCATCGGTCGCCCCCCCGAGTGCGGGGCGGCGTCGGTCGCGCCGCCCTCATTCGTCACCCTCGTCGGCCGTCGCGTCCGCCCCGTCCCGGTCGCTCTCGTTCCCATCGCGCTCGGGGAGCACCACTACCGGGTGGTCGGTCTCGGTCACCAGCGACAGCGCCACGTCGCCGGTCAACAGCCGGATCCACCGGCTCCCGCCCCGGGGCGTGAACGCGATCGCGGTCGCGTCGGCGTCGGCCGCGACGTCGAACACCGTCTCGGCCACGTCGGTGCCGTATTCGAGGCGGGTCTCGACCGGGACGCCCGCGTCGGCCGCACGCCGCTCGACTACCTCGAACGCGGCCTCAGCGACCTCCTCGGCCTGCTCGACCGAGATCGTGTCGGGGACGCCGCCGCCCTTCTCGACGACGTGGACCGCGACGAGTCGACCGCCGGCGTCGGCGATGCGATCGAGCGCCGCCGCGCAGGTGGCCTCGGCGTCGTCGGCGCTCGCGACCGGGACGACCACCGTCCCGAGAAGAGGCTCGCTCACGCGCCACCACCGCCGTCGAGCGCGACTCGGCGGTACCGCCGGGGCGACCCGTCGTAGGTCGCCGCCCGGACGCGGTGCGGTTCGGGCGAAGGGATCGAAGTGCCGGGCGTAACGACTCTCGGGTGTCGTTCGCGCGCGTGAATCTTCATCGGTTGTGAGAATGGAGAGGGATACAATAAGTCGACCGGTGTCAACGCGGTCCGTGTAGCCGTTGGGCCCGCCGAACGTCCCAACCGTCGCGGCTCACACCGCCGCGACCCACGCCCGGAACTCCTCGGGCTGGCCGTAGACGTCCCGGAAGACCGCGTCGATACACTGGGCGACCCGGTTGGGGTCGGCCAGCGCAGACACCCGGACGTTGACGCCCTCGGCCTCCTCGGGGCGGGCGAGGTCGTCGATCTTGAACGCCGGAAACTCACCGAGCAGGGATTTCAGGGCGTCGAGTTCCCCGTCGGTGCAGTCGAGATTGAGGGTGCCGTCGCCGAACTGGACCCACGGCGGGAGCCGGTCGTCGGCGTCTTCGTCGTCGGCTCGGACGTCCTCGTGGGCCTCGAAGGTCGCGTACGGGCTCGCGCGCTCGCGGTGGGCATCGATGGCCGCTACGAACAGCTTGCGGCGCTCCTCGGGGGTCGCAGCGTCGAATCGGGTCATGGCCGGTGGTACGCGCGCCGGCCCAAAAAGACTCGGCTACTCCTCCCAGGGCTCGCCGCCGTGCTGGTCGCCGAACAGCTCGCGCATCAGCGTCACGACGCTCTCGGGCGGGAACTGGCCCCGCTCGGTCACGATGGCGTCGACGTACCGGGGCGGGGTCACGTCGAAAGCGGGATTCTCGACGGTGAGGTCGCCGATCTCCTCGGCCGCCTCGGCGCCCAGCACCTCGCGCTCGTCGCGCATCTCGATCTCGACGGTGTGGCCCGTCATCGTGTCGGGGTGGAACTTGAGCGTCTGGGCGGCGACCATGACTGGGACGCCGCGCTCGCGGGCGTTGACCGCTAACCCCGAGGTGCCGATCTTGTTGATCACCGAGCCGTCGGCCGCGATGGAGTCGGCTCCGACCAGGACGTGGTCGGTGTCGTCGAGGTACCGGCGGGCGGCGTTGTCGACGACGAGCGTGACCGGCACGTCCATCTCGCGGAGCCACCGGGCGGTGATGTGGCCCTGCTTTCGCGGGCGGGTCTCCTTGACGATGGCCTCGATCTCCTTGCCCTGATCGAGGGCGGCCTCGACACACGAGAGGGCGTCGGTCGAGTGACAGTGGGTCATCACGGTGTCGCCGTCCCGGAGCCGGTTCGCGCCGATCCGCCCGAGGTTTTCCTGGGCCTGATCGAGTTCGGACCGGAACTCCGCGGCGCTGTCGGTGACGCTCGCGCGCAGTCGCGCCACGTCGGACCCCTCCATCCCTCGGAGGACGTACCGAATCGCGTTCGGGAGGCTGACCGCGGTGGGCCGGGTCTCGACCAGTCGACGGCTCGCGGCCCGGAGTTCCGCCCGGAACCGGTCGGGCGAGTCGGCGTCGCTCTCGGCGGCCTGAACCGCGAGCGCGTCGGCCGCCGCGTCCGCGATCGTCGCCGCGCCCCGGATCTCCATCGAGGCGATGTCCTCGGCGACCGCCTCGACCGTCGGATGGATCTCGAAGTGCTCGCTCATGCGCGTCGGTACGCGGCGGGGACTCAAAAGCGGCGGGGTGGTCGGCGAGGCGTCGGCGCTCGCCCCGAAATAGCCTCCGAGCGACCCACGGCAGACCGGATCGTCGAGACCGAGGCGGAGACGACCTCGACCCGAACCGACCTCGTGGGTCCGGGGCGCGGTTCCGTTCGTCGCGATCATGATCTGCGTCTCGCTGTACGCCTTCGGAAACGCGATTCGAACCGGAAGCACGACCCTCGCGACCTTTCGGGTGGGCACCTTCGTCAAGTACGTCGGCATCCTCGGGCTCGGGCCGACCCAGCTCTGGTTCGGGCTGACCTACAGCGGGCGGGAGTCGTTGCTCGGTCGGCGACACTGGGCGCTGTTGGTCGCTTGGCCCATTTTCGTCCTCGTCCTGGTCGGGACCGCACCGATGCACGACCTGCTGTGGAACGTCGTCGAGTTCAGTCCCGGTCCGCCGATCGCGAGCGTCGACCGAGTCGACGGGCCCGTGGTCTGGCTGAACTTCGTCTACCAGTACGCGCTGATACTGGCGACGTACGTCCTGATCGCGCTCGTCGGTATCCGGAGGAGCGGCCGCTACCGGGTGCAGGTCGGGCTGATGTTGCTCGGCGGCGTCATCCCGTTGGCGGCCAGCGCGATACTGCTGTCTCGGGGGAATCCGGTGGCGACGCTGGATCCGACTTCGTTCGCGTTCACGATTACCGGCGGTGTCTTCGCCGTCGCGCTGTTCCGCTTTGGCTTCCTCGATCTGGTTCCCATCGCGAGACACACGCTCGTCGAGGAGATGTCCGACCCGATCTTCGTGGTCGACCTCGGCGATCAGGTCGTCGACGTGAACGCCGCGGGCGCCGAACTCCTCGACGGAGTCGAACAACCGCTCGGCCGGCCCGCCGACGAGGTCGCCCCCTCCGACGACGCACTGGAGAGCGGCGACGAAAGCTCCGAGGCCGACGTGGTCGTCGGATCCGAGGACGGCCCGCGGTACTTCGACATCAATCGGACGACTCTGACCGACCGGACGGGGTCGGTGATGGGGTACCTGCTCATCTACCGCGACGTGACCGAACGCCGCATCGCCGAAGAGCGGTTCCAGCGGCTCATCGAACGGTCCTCGGACATGGTGGTCGTCCTCGACGAGGCCGGCACCGTCACGTTCGCCAGCGAGTCGGTCGAGCGGGTGCTCGGGTGCGAACCGACCGAACTGGTCGGCGAGAGGGTCGTCGACCGCGTCCACCCCGACGATCGATCGGAACTGCTCGCGGACCTCTCGGAGTACGGCACCGAGTACGGCTACACCGACACGTACGTCGCGAGAGTCGACGACGCGGCCGGCGACTGGCACTTCATCGAGGCTCGGGCGACGAACCTGCTCGACGATCCCTTCGTCGAGGGCATCGTGCTGAACGCGCGGGACGTGACCGAGAAGCGCCGACGCAAGCGGGAGTTAGAGCGCCAGAACGAACGCCTCGATCAGTTCGCGAGCGTCGTCGCCCACGACCTCCGGAACCCGCTGAACGTCGCGATCGGTCGGGCAGACCTCCTTGAGGCCAACGTCGACGCCGAGCACGAGGAGTCGATCGACAACGTCAGGCGCCAACTCGACCGGATGGAAGCCATCATCACCGACTCGCTCACGCTGGCCCGGTCGGGCGAGACCGTCACGGAGACCGAGGAGGTCGACCTCGAAACCGTCGCCCGCGAGGCGTGGGGGAGCGTCGACACCGACGGAGCGACGCTCGAGGTCGACACGGCGCTCTGCCCCGAAAGCGACCGCAATCGACTGCTCAGCGCGTTCGAGAACCTGTTTCGAAACAGCGTCGAACACAACGACGCGACCGAGCTGACCGTCAGGGTCGGAAGCCTGTCTGACCGGTCGGGGTTCTACGTCGAGGACACCGGCGGCGGGATTCCGGCGGACGACCGCGAGGAGGTGTTCGAGCAGGGCTACACCACGGACCGGGACGGGACGGGGTTCGGCCTCGCCATCGTCAGGGACATCGTGCAGGCCCACGGGTGGGAGATCTCGCTCACCGAGGGCGAGGAGGGCGGCGCGCGGTTCGAGATCGAGTGTCACGAGACGCCGGTCGAGAAGCCGATCGCGCAGGTGTAGGCTCCGGACCCGCCGGCTCGCGATCGGTCCCTGCGACGGTCGGGTCGAGACTGGGCGGCGATTCCCGATGCCGAGTTCTTCCGGACCTGAACTGTCTCACCCTCCGACGCGGCTACTTTCTATCGTCCGATGCGGTTTACGCACGACCGGTCGGGCTCTTCCCTCTCGACGGGTCGGTCGGCCGACGCGCGCCGACCCGCTACGCCTGCAGACGACTCCGACGCGATCCGGGGACCGGCGTTCGCACGGCGCGAACGGGACACGCTGTGGACCGGTGGGTGTGGTGTCGGATCGACGCTTTCCCGCGCGCCGAGAGTCGAGAGCGACCGGATCGTCGTCGCTCGGAAACCGAGAGACCGGGAGGTGAATAAACCCGTTTCCGATATACGGAATCGGCCGTTGGCGGCGAACTGCGATGCCGAGCACATCCCAAACGGTCGAGGGGCGACGGAGAACTCGGCCAGATCGGACGGAGTCGGTTCGGAGGATCGAACTACGGCCGAAACGGACGTCGCTACGGGCCCGCTCTATCGTGGGACGGGACGCAGTCTCCCGCGGATCGCAAGCCTTTCGGCGCCGCGCTCCGCCGTTTCGGGCATGGTACTCCCAGAGGGCTTTGCGCTCCCGCCGGTCCCGTACCTCCTCGGGCTGGTCGCGGCGGTGACGCTGGTCGCCGGGGCGCTCTACCGGACGGGCCCGTCGGTCACCGACCGGACCGTGGTGGCGCTCGCGCCGTGGGTCGCGGTCGGGTCCGCCCTCCACGTCCTCTACGTGGTCGAGTGGGTCCCCGGCGCCGTCCGGCCCCTGCTCGGGACGCCCGCGGTGTATCTGACGACCTTCGCGGTCGCCGGCGCGGTGTGGCTCGCGGCCCCGTCGACGCCCGTGAGCGCCGAGCGTGCGCTGGCCGCGACCGGGACCGCGGTCGCGCTCGTCGTCGTCGGGTACGCGCTCGCCCGCGGCATCCGAGCGGGCGAGCTCGCGGTGTTCTGGCCGGCGGTCGCGCTGGCGGTCGCGGTCGGCGTGACGGTCGCGCTCTGGATCGGGACCCGGCGGACGTATCCGGACGCGGCGGCCGCGACCGGGGCCGCCGGCGTGCTGGCGCTGTTCGGCCACGCGCTCGACGCGGTCTCGACGGCGGTCGGGGTCGACGTGCTCGGGTTCGGCGAGCGCACCCCGGTGTCCCAGATCGTCCTCGACGCCGCCGCCGGGCTCCCGACCGCCGACGTGATCGGCGTCGGCTGGCTGTTCGTGCTGGTCAAGCTCGTCATCGCGGAGGCGGTCGTGGTGCTGTTCGCGGAGCTCGTCCGCGAGGACCCCCGCGAGGGCTACCTGCTTTTGGGCGCGGTCGGCGCGGTCGGGCTGGGCCCGGGCGCGCACAACCTCCTGCTGTTCGTCGTCGCGGGCTGAGCCGCCGCGTATCCGGGGCCTCGGGAGTCGACCCCCGGACCCGCCAGCGTTTTGACCGGCGGGTTCGTACCGTGGCGGTATGTCGCCCGCAAATCGACGCCACGGTCGCCAGTCATGGTCGAAGTGATCACCGCCGGCCACGTCAACTGGGACGTGACCCTCCGGGTCGACGCCCTGCCGGCTCCAGACGGCGAGGCCCGCATCGACGCCCAGCGGCGCTCGGGCGGCGGTAGCGCCGCCAACGTCGCGGTCGCGCTCTCCGGGCTGTCGTACGACGCCGGCATCGTCGGGAGCGTCGGCGACGACGAGACCGGCCTGCTCGCCCGCCGGGAACTCCGGGAGGCGGGGGTCGACTGCTCGCGACTGCTCGAAGTCCCGGACGCCGAGACCACAACGAAGTACCTCATCGTCGACGCCGACGGCGAGGTGATGGTGCTCGGCAACGAGGGCGCCAACGAGGCGGTCGGTCCCGACGACGTCGATCCGGCGACCGTCGGACAGGCCCGCCACCTCCACCTGACGAGCCAGCGCCCCGAGACCGCCGCCGAACTCGCCCGCGTCGCCACCGAGGCGGGCGTGACGGTGAGCTTCGACCCCGGTCGGCGACTCGCCGAGCGGGACTTCCGGACCGCGCTGGCCCACGCCGACGTCGTCTTTCTCAACGACCGGGAGGCCGAGACCCTGCTCGACCGGGACCTCGAACACCCCTCCTCGGAGCTTCACGGTCGGGTCGTCGTGATCAAACACGGCGAGGCGGGCGCGGAGGTCGACACGCCCGAGGGCTCGTTCAGCCACCCCGGCTTCGACGCGGAGGTCGTCGACACCACCGGCGCGGGCGACGCGTTCGCCGCCGGCTTCCTCGCGGTGTTGCTTCGGGCCGGCGACCCGCTCGGCCCCGACGCCGACTACGAGCGCGCCCTGGAGTTCGCGAACGCCTGCGGCGCGCTGGCCGCGTCCGCGGAGGGCGCCCGGACCGCGCCGTCGTTCGAGGACGTCGAGGCGTTCCTCGACGGGCAGTTCTGAGCGCCGGCGAACCCGCACGCTTTTTCTCCCGGTCGCGAGAACCCACGGGCATGGCGAAACAACCGCACCTCCTCGTCGAGGACGGCGACGTGAACGACATCGCGCTCATCCCGGGCGACCCCGGCCGGGTCGACCGCATCGCGGGGCTGTGTGAGGACTCGACGGTCGTCGCTCAGAACCGCGAGTACAAGGTCGTCAACGCCACCTACGAGGGCACCGACCTCACGATCTGCTCGACCGGGATCGGCTGTCCGTCGGCGGCCATCGCGGTCGAGGAACTCCACGCCGTCGGCGTCGAGACCGTGATCCGGGTCGGCACGACCGGCGCGCTCCAGGAAGGCATCGAGATCGGCGACATGATCGTCGCGACCGGCGCGGCCAAAAACGAGGGCACCAGCGAGCGCTACGAGGCCGTCGAGTACCCCGCGGTGCCGGACTACGACGTGCTGTCGGCGCTGGTCGACTCCGCCGAGGACAACGGCGAGGACGTCCACGTCGGCCCGATCGCGAGCGACGACGCCTTCTACGCCGAGACCGACGCGTACGTCGAGGACTGGGAGGCCGCCAACATCCTCTCGGTCGAGATGGAGGCCGCCGCGGTGTTCTCGCTCGCGCGCCGCAAGGAGATGCAGGCCGGCGCGATCTGCACCGTCGACGGCAACCTCGTCGAGGGCACCCAGAAGGGCGAGACCGACGACGAGGAACTCCCCGAGAAGGCCAAGAACAACGTCGAGCGCGCCATCCGCATCACGCTCGACGCCGTGGTCGACCTCGCGGCGTAGGGTCGAGGGACAGACATTTGGGGCCCGACGCCAGACGCTTCGACAATGTCGGACGGGCTCCGCGAGCGATACCACGCCGTCTTACGGCGGCTCCGCCGGATCGAGCGCCGCGAGGTCGCGGCGTTCCAGCGGTGGATCGAGCACACCGCAAACCTCATCCACCTCTCGGTGTTGCTCTTGGTCCCGTTGCTCATCGCGGGGGTCACCGCGGTCTCGAACGCCGTGGACGTGCTCCCGTTCGTTCTCTTTCCGCCGCTGGCCTCGGGCACGTTCACCCTGTTCGCCGACCCCGAAGGCGAGTACGCGTCGCCCGCGAAGTTCGTGGGCGGGCTCACCACCGGGGCGGTCTGCGGGACCGCGGCGGTCTGGGTCGCCGCCGTGACCGGGCTCCGGAGTCCCGCGAGCGGGACGGGCCTGCTCGTCTCGCCGGCGGCGGCCGCCCTCGCCATCTTCCTGACCGGCGGGGCGACGTGGGCGCTCGACTTCGAGGAGCCGTCGGCGTTCTCGACCGCGCTGTTGGCGCTGGTGGCCCCGGCGTTCGGTGACACGGCTGGTCTTCGGGCGTTTTTCGTCCAGTACGCCGGCTCGGTGTTCGTCGCGAGCACCATCGTCGCCGCCGCGTTCGGGGTCTGGCGCCGGCAGTTCTACGAGCGACGCTCCCGGTTTCTCTACCAGTCGACGAAAGGCGACGACCACGTTCTGGTGCCGATGCGGGGCGAACACCCGCAGGCCGCCGCCACCTTCGGGGCGCGGCTCGCGGCGGCCCACGACGCCGGGAAGGTCGTGTTGCTCGACTTCGTGACCGACGGGGCGCCCGACGAGGAGTCGACCGAACGCGCCGCCGGCGAGTCCGCACAGCGACTGGAGGGCGAGGCCGACCGCATCGAGACGCGGGTCGGCGTCCCCTGCGAGGTCGCGGTCGTCGGCGACGGCCCCGATCCGGCGGCGACGGTGTTGAAGGCGGCCCGCGAGACCAACTGCGACCTGATCGTCGCGCCCTACGAGGAGGAGCGCGGCGGGCTGTCGCCGTTCGTCGCCGGGCTGTTCGGGGGCGATATCGACACCGTCGCCTTCCGGTCGGCGCCGGGGTCGACGGTCCGCGAGCGCTGGAAGCGCGTGCTGGTGCCGATCCGTCGGGCGGGCGACACCGCCCACGCGATGATCGACTTCGGGCGGCGGCTCGCCGGACGGACGGGCGGCGTGAGCGTCTGTACCTGCATCGACTCCGAGCGCCAGCGCCGGTCGACCGAGCGGACGCTCGCGAACCTCGTCGAGACGTTCGAGGGGTCGTTCGAGACCAGAGTGTCGCGGTCGTCGATCGAGTCGTTTCTGTCGGCCAACGACGCCCACTACGACCTCGTGGTGATGGGCGCCAGCACCGACCGCTCGACCGCCTCGCGGTTCGTCTCGCCGCCGACCTTCGAGCGGTTGCACGATCTTGAGTGCGACGTGGCGATCGTCCACCGGGGCGGTCGCTGACTCACTTCGAGGAGTGGCCGGTGAGCCTGTCGGCGATGTCCTCCATGCCGTCGCTCCCGAGCGCCGACCGGACGAGGAGGTGGCCGCCGATGGTCGCCGGGCTGATCACGGTGTCGGCGCCGGCGCGCTTGAGCTTGTCGACGTTCTCGCGCTCGGTCGCGGCCGCGACGATGCGGATGTCGGGGTTGAGCTGGCGGGCGGTCAGCACCGCCAGCGCGTCCTCGGCGTCGTTGTTGGTGGCCGCGACAACCGCCCGGGCGCGGTCGATGCCGACCCGTTCGAGCGGTTCCTGGTCGCTCGGGTCGGCGGTCAGTACCTTCATCCCGCGGTCCGAGAGCTCCCCGGCCCGCTGGGAGTCGGGAGTGACGACGACGAAGTCGCTCTTGCCGTCGAGTTCGGAGAGGATCGGTTCGGTGAGTTCGCCGTAGCCGAGGACGACGACGTGGTCCTCGAGGAGTTCGAGCTGTGTTTCGGTCATTTTTCCGAGTGCGTGGGTGATTCGGGCCTCGATCGCGGGTCCGAGCAGGGTCGCCAGCGCGACCGCGAAGCTCGCGGTGCCGAGCACGACGACCGACGAGGCGAACAGGCGGGCGGTCTGGGTCGTCGGGGTGGCGTCGCCGTAGCCGACCGTGCTCGCGGTGACCAGCGTGTAGTAGAACGCGTCGAGGGCGGTCTCGACGCCGGCGAACTCGTCGGCGAGCGCGTACGTCCCGACGGTGCCGTAGGCCAGCACGCCGACGAGCGCGGTCAGCGCCGCGAGCTGGGAGAGGCTGAAATCCGTCTGGCGGTCGAAGTGGCGGTGGCCGAGCGCCACGGTCGGGAACGCCGCCGCCGACGCGACCACCAGCGGGACCGAGTAGGGGCTCGACTGGAACAGACCCTGAATCGCGGTCAGCGGGAAGAACACGAGCGCCGAGTACCACGCCGCCCTGAGCCCCCGTCGCATCCCGAACGCGCTGGCGAGCATCAGAAAGCCGGTGACGGTGCCGGTAAACCCCGCGGCCTGCCGAACCCAGACCGGCACGGTCCCGCCGAACAGGCCGACCGACGAGGTGAACCCGATGCTGGAGACGCCCGTGGCTATCGACAGCACCGCCACCGCGAACGTGAGCGCGACCGCGACGCGGACGCCAACCCAGTCGCGCCAGCCGGTCTCCATACACCCCAGTGTTCCCGGCGCGGTAGATAAAGTGTCGGTACTGATTTAGGCCCGGTGTGCCTGCTGGCAACAAATGGACGCTTCGCTTCCCGTGCAGGCGCTTCTCGGGCTCTATCTCGGGGCGCTCACCGCGGTCGTCCCCGCGCTGGTCGCGTGGACGCTCGGATTCACGTTCAAGTACGTCACCGGCGTCACGATCCCCGGGTTCGGTGTGCTCGTCCTCGGGGTCGCGATCGCCGGCGTGCAGGGCGGCCTGCTCGGCCTGCTCGACGCCCAGATCCTCGGCTCGCCAACCGCGCTCGTCTCGGCGCTGGTCGTGATGATGGTGACGCTGTACGCCCACGCGCAGGGCGACCGGATGGGCGCGGAGTTCCCCCACCGGATCACGCTCCGGACGCTACGCGACAGGGGGCTGTCGGCCGACGCGATCGAGCGCGTCGGCCAGTTCGGTCAGGTCCGGGTCCGGACGACCGGCGACGTGGGCGACGTCGAGGGGTACCCGCCGCTCCCCGACGCGCTCCGGGCGACGATCCGGGACGGCGAGTGGACCTTTCCGGCAGACCTCCCGCTGTCGGAGCTCGAAACCCGGCTCGAAGAGCGCCTCCGGACCGACCACGATCTGGCGGCGGTCGCCGCCTCGATCGACGACCGCGGGCGGGCGACGATCAGCGCCGCGCCCCCGGTGGGCGCGCTTTCGCGGCGCGTGCCGACCGGCGAGCGCGCGGTGTCGGTCGAGGCCCTCGTCCCGACCGGGGTCGCACGCGGCGACGAGGCGACGGTCGCGACCGGCGACGAGGCGGTGACCGGGACCGTCCTGAGCGCCCGGACCGACGCCGACGGGTCGCCGCCCGCGAGCGCCGCGCCCACCGACGCCGACGACGCCGAGGGGAGCGCGGACCGCCCGCTCCCGACCGCGGGGGCCGCGCCCCGAACGACGGGCGGCGACGGGCGGATCACCCTCGGCGTGCCGGCCCGGGACGCCCCCGCCCTGCTGGCCGCCGATCGGGCGGCGGTCCGGGTCCACGCCCGGGGGACTCGCGGCGAGTTCGAACTCCTCGCGCTCCTCAGACGCGACGGCAAGCGGCTCCGCGAGGTCCGGGTCGGGCGCCCGGGATCGCTCGACGACATGCGTCCGGCGGCCGGGTTCGGCGGGGCGGGCGAGACGGCCCCCGAGGAGACGGAAGAGCCGCCCCACGAGGTCGCGGTGCTGGCGATCCGGCGCGGCGACTCGTGGACGTTCGCGCCGCGGGGGACGACCGGCCTCGACGCGGGCGACCAACTGTACGCGGTCGGGTCGCCGGGCGCGCTCGACCGGTTCGAGGCGGTGGTCGCGTGAGCCTCCTCGTCGCGCTCGCCGACCTCGCGGGGTCGGCGGTCCGCGTGTTCGGACTCGCGTTGCTCGCGGGCGCGGTCGCCGCGATCGTCGATTTCCTCTACGAGTCGTACGCCCGCCAGCGGATGCCCGCGGGGCTGGCGGTGCTCGTGGGACTGGGGACCGTCGGGCTGTGGCTCAACACCGCGACCGCGCTCCAGCAGTACCTCGGGAGCGGCGACCCGATCCCCTCGCCGGCGGTCGCGTTCGTCAACGTCGCGGCGTTCTGCCTCGGGAGCGTGGCGGCGGTCGCGGGCGCGCGAGTCGGCGGACGGCTCGCCGTCGACGCGGCCGCCCTCTCGGGCGCGAACGCGCTCGACGGCGAGGTGAGCCGGCTTGTCAGGACCGTCGGGCGGTTCACGACGGTCGAACTCCCCGAGACCGTCGACGACATCGACGGCTACGAGCCGGTCGCCGCCGAGACCAAGGCGGCGCTCGCGGGCAAGACGCTCCGGTTTCCCCGCGGGCTGACCGTCGCCCAGCTCAGCGAGCGCCTCGCCGATCGGCTCCGGGACGACTACGGCGTGGGGCGCGTCGACGCCGACGTCGACGAGACGGGCTCGGTGTCGTACCTCGCGCTTGGGGGCCGAGTCGCGGGCGTCGGGCCGACGCTCCCCGCCGGGACGGTGGCGGTGGCGGTCCGGGCCGACCCGTCGTTCGGCGCGAGCCCCGGCGACCTCGTACAGGTGTGGCGCACCCGGGAGACGGGCGAAGCGACCGACGCGGGCGCCGCCGCGAGTGGCCCCGAGCGGATCGCCACCGCCGAACTCCGGGCGACGGTCGGCGACGTGGCGACCCTCGCGGTCGGCGCCGATAACGCCGCCGACCTCGACCCGGACGCCGAGTACCGGCTCGCGACGCTCCCGACCGAACCGCAGGCCGACCGGGAGTTCGGCGCGCGGCTCAGAGCCGCAGACGAGACGGTCGGCGCGGTCACGGTCGCGGCCGGGAGCCCGCTCGACGGGACGCCGGTGTCGGCGCTGGACGCGAGCGTCGTCGCGGTCGAACGCGAGGGGAGCGTCGAGACCCTCCCGACCGGCGACCGACTCCTCGGGGCGGGCGACGTGCTCTACGTCCTCGCTCGCCCCGATCGGCTCCGAACCGTCGAGACCGCGGCCGGAGCCGCCGGGGAGTCGACGACGGGAGCGAGCGCCGACGGGACGGGCCCCCGATCGACCTGACGCGGACGCGTCCGGATCGCCGCGAACCCCACCTCTTAGGGCCGTCCCGACCAACGACAGACCGACACATGTACGAAGTCGCAGTCGTCGGCGGGGGCATCGTCGGCTCGTCGGTCGCTTACCATCTGGCGCGCGACGGCGTCGACGCGGTCCTCGTTGATCGGGAGGACGACGGGCGGGCCACCGCCGCGGGCGCGGGCATCCTCTCGCCCGCGACCAGCAGTCGCACCGCCGACGACGCGTGGTTCGAGTTCGCTGTGGAGGCGGTCGACTACTACCCCGAACTCGTCGACGCGCTCGAAGCCGAACAGGACGGCGACCCCGGCTACGCCCGGCCCGGACTGCTCAGCGTCGCGGCGACCGACGCCGAGGTCGAGGACTTCGAGGCGGCGCTGGACCGGATCGAGCGCCGGCAGGCGGAGCTGGGTCGACCCGACCCCGACGCGTTCGCCGAGATCCCCGTCGAGGAGGCGCGCGAGCGGTTCCCGCCGCTTGCCGACTCGGTCCGACGCGCGGCCCACTACGAGAACGCCGGACGGGTGGACGGTCGGCTCCTGACGCGGGCGCTCCGGCGGGCCGGCGAGAACCACGGGCTCGCGATCGAGCACACAGACGCCCGACGGATCCGGCTCGAAGAGGACTCGGTGGCCGGTCTCGACACCGCCGACGGCCGGCTCGACGCCGAGCGCGTCGTCGTCGCGGGCGGCGCGTGGTCGAGCGCGTTCGGCGACCAGCTCGGGGTCGAGATTCCGGTCGAACCCCACCGCGGGCAGATCGCTCACCTCGACGCCGGCGACCGCGAGACGGCCGACTGGCCGATCGTGAGTCCGTTCCGGGGCCACTACGTGGTGCCGTGGGGAGACGACCGGGTCGTCGCGGGCGCGACCCGCGAGAGCGACTCCGGGTTCGCACCCCGGCGGACCGCGGGCGGGGTCCGGGAGGTCCTCGAGGAGTGTCTCCGGGTGGCGCCGGGGCTGGCCGACGCCGCGCTCGACGAGATCCGGGTCGGCCTCCGGCCGGTCTCGGCCGACCGGCTCCCGGTTCTGGGCGCGGTCCCCGACGTCGAGGGCGCGTACCTCGCGACCGGCCACGGCGCGACCGGACTCCAGTTAGGCCCCTACAGCGGGAAGCTCGTCGCGCAGGCGGCGGTCGGCGACGAGCCCGCCACCGACGTCTCTGCGTTCGGGATCGACCGGTTCTGAGCCCGGCGCCATCCGGTACGCACAAGAGCGCGCGGTCCCAAGCTCCGCCCAGAGATGTCATCGGCCGCGACCGCGATCGGATTCCTGCTCATCATCGGCGTCAACACCGTCGTCGCGGCGGTCGCGATCCGGTTTTTCCGCCTGCGGCTCGCGACCACCTGGGGCGCGGCGCTGTACACCGCGCTGTTCGTCCCCCTGATCTACTTCGTGACGACGATCCTGCTGTCGGGGTTCGTCGGCTTCGGCGGGGGCGGCGTCGGCGACCGCGCCACCGCGCTCATCCTCGTGTGGGTGTTGCCGTTCACGCTGGCGGTGTCGCTTGACGTGTTCTGGCTCCCGTCGCCCGACGAGATCGAGATGCCCGAGAAGGCGGGGTGAGTCGGCGGGCGGCTCAGTCGCCGACGAACAGCCCCGCGACCACCAACAGCGTCGCGGTCGGCGCGACCGACAGCCAGCCGCGGCCGCCGAGCGCCGCGAACAGCTCCCACGAGTAGAGCAGGCCCGGCAAGCCAGCGAACAGGATCGACAGCACCGTTCCGGCCGTCGCCCGCACCCACGGGAGCGCCGTCGGACCGCCGACCAGCACCGCCGCGGCGTCTAGCGCGTCCGCGAGCGCGACGGCGACGAGCACCCACGAGGTCCGCACGCGCCGGGGCCGCGCGATCGGCTCGGGCGGGTCCGGCACCGGGAAGACGAGCCGGATCCGGTCGGGGAGCCGGACCGCCGGGAGCGAGATCGGCGGGAGCGAGAGGCTGAGCCCCTCGTCGTCCTCGCGGGGTCGGCCGGCGTCCTCGTCGGCCATGGCGGTCGGTACGGCCCCGAGCCCAAAAGAGCTACTCGTCGCCGGTCGCCGCCTCCTCGCGGAGGCGTTCGATCACGTCGACGACGCCGTCGAGCACGTCCTCGGGCGGCCGCGTCGCGTCGACCCTGACGAACCGATCGGGCTCGGCGTCGATGAGCCGCTCGTAGTTGTCCTGCACTCGGCTCAGGAACGCCGCCTGCTCGAACTTGTTCGTCGCGCCGCTCCGGGCCGCGCCCGTCTCGGGGTCGATGTCGAGGTAGATGGTGGCGTCGGGCGGCCGGGTCCACGGCTTGTGTACGCCCCGGATGTACTCCAGCGGACGGCGGACTTCGCCCTCGATGCTGACGGCCTGATAGGCGTACCGCGAGTCGGAGTACCGATCGGAAACGACGACCTCGCCGTCGGCGAGCGCGGGCCGGACCGTCTCCGAGAGGTGGGCGGCGTGGTCGGCGGTGTAGAGGAACAGCTCGGCCACGGGGTCGGCGTCGTCGGCGGCGACCGACCGGTCGACCGCCTCGCCGTACCAGGTGTCGGTCGGTTCGCGGGTGTAGACGAACTCCGGGAACTCCTCGCGCAGGACCTCCCACACCGTCGTCTTGCCGCTCCCGTCGAGCCCCTCCAGCGTGATGAGCATACGCGGTTGTGGTCGCGGCTCGGTATAAAGACCTGCGAGTCGGGACGGGTCGGCGCCCGAACGCGAACGCGGCCGTGGCCCGTACATTTACTTTCCGGGGATACCTATCTCGGGTATGAACATTCTCGTTGCCGGAGGAACCGGGTTCATCGGCACGGCCCTCGTTGAGGAACTGCTCGACCGCGACCACGACGTGACGGTCCTCGCACGCGATCCCGACGGGGCGGACCTCCCGTCGGGCGTCGAGCGCGTTCGGGGCGACGTGACCGCCTACGACTCCATCGAGGCCGCCTTCGAGGGACAGGACGCGGTGGTGAATCTGGTGGCGCTCTCGCCGCTGTTCAAGCCGACCGGCGCCACCTCCCACACGGACGTCCACCTCGGCGGGACCCAGAACGTGGTCGAGGCCGCCGAGAGCCACGACGTCCGAAAGATCGTCCAGATGAGCGCGCTCGGCGCGGACCCCTCGGGACCGACCGAGTACATCCGCACGAAAGGGCAGGCCGAGCGGGTCGTCGAGGACTCGGACCTCGCGTACACCATCGTCCGGCCGTCCGTAGTCTTCGGCGAGGGCGGGGAGTTCGTGAGCTTCACCAAGCAGTTGACGACGCCGTACGTCACCGCCCTTCCGGGCGGCGGTCGCACTCGCTTCCAGCCGATCTGGGTCGGCGACCTCGCGCCGATGCTCGCCGAGTGCGTCGACGAGAACCGCGACGGCGAGACCTACGAACTCGGCGGGCCCGAGGTGTTGACGCTCGCGGACGTGACCCGACTCGTCTACCGCGCGGAGGGCAAGTCGGTGACGGTGCTCTCGATCCCGATGGCGTTGGCGAAGGTCGGCATGACCGCGGCCGAGCCGGTGCCGGTCGTCCCGTTCGGCCGCGACCAGTATCGGTCGCTTAACTTCGACAACACCGTCGCGGACAACGATATCGGGTCGTTCGGCGTCGAGGAGTCGGAGCTGACGACGCTGGCGTCGTATCTCGGGGTCGAATAGGGGCGTCAGACGCGCGTCGGACTTTTGTCGGCGCCAATAGGTCTTATTTCCGATAAACTTAAAAGGACATGTCCACAAGATGGTATCGAACGGAAATTCCGCGTAACGACCGATTACCGTCTTGCGATTTTTCGTAATACGCCGTTTCGGCGCGCCGGGAGTCGGACCAAAAAACTTATCCGCCCATCAACGCTGTGTTTCTCCCAACGGAGCACGGTACGGAAAATGAAGCTCGCAATGATTGGTTTCGGGCAGGCAGGTGGGAAAATAGTCGACAGGTTCCTGGAGCACGACCAGCGAACCGGAAGTGACATCGTCAGGTCGGCCGTCGCGGTCAACTCCGCGAAGGCCGACCTGATGGGACTCGATAACGTGCCACAGGACAACCGCGTCCTGATCGGCCAGTCCCGCGTCAAGGGTCACGGCGTCGGCGCTGACAACGAACTCGGCGCGGAAATCGCCGAGGAGGACATCGACGAAGTGCAGGGTGCGGTCGACAACATCCCTGTCCACGAAGTCGACGCGTTCCTCATCATCGCAGGGATGGGCGGGGGGACCGGTTCCGGGGGTGCCCCGGTGCTGGCCAAGCACCTCAAGCGCATCTACACCGAACCGGTGTACGGGCTGGGCATCCTGCCCGGCAGCGACGAGGGGGGCATCTACACGCTGAACGCCGCCCGGTCGTTCCAGACGTTCGTCCGCGAAGTGGACAACCTGATGGTGTTCGACAACGACGCGTGGCGCCAGTCGGGCGAGTCCATCGAGAGCGGCTACGCAGAGATCAACGAGGAGATCGTCCGGCGGTTCGGCATCCTGTTCGGGGCGGGCGAAATCGGCGGCAACGACGAAGTCGCCGAGAGCGTCGTCGACTCCAGCGAGATCATCAACACGCTGGCCGGCGGCGGCGTCTCGACCATCGGCTACGCCGCCGAGGAAGTCGAGACCAACAGTTCGGGCAGCGGCCTGCTGTCGCGGTTCACCGGCGGCGACGAGGAGCCGACCGACACCGCAAACACCACCAACCGGATCACCAGCCTCGTCCGGAAGGCCGCGCTCGGCCGACTCACCCTCCCGTGCGAGATCGAGGGCACCGAGCGCGCCCTGCTCGTGATGAGCGGTCCGCCCCAGCACCTCAATCGGAAAGGCATAGAGCGCGGGCGGAAGTGGCTCGAGGACCAGACCGGGTCGATGGAGGTTCGGGGTGGCGACTACCCGGTCGCCGATTCCGACTACGTCGCGAGCGTCATCCTCCTGTCGGGCGTGAACAACGTCCCGCGCATCAAGGAGCTTCAGGAGGTCGCCATCGAGGCCCAAGACAACATCGACGACATCCGCCAGGAGAGCGAAGAGAACCTCGAAGAACTCGTCGAGGACGATGATGATGAACTCGAACCACTCTTCTAAGCTCCTGACGCTCCTGCTGGCGACCACGCTGGTCGTCTCGGCAGTCGCGCCGGCCGCGGCCGTCGTGTCGGTCGCGTCAAGCGACGCCCCGAGCGAGGCGGAGGTCGGCGAGGACGTGACCGCGACCTTCACGCTCGAACAGCCGTTCAGCGAGTACGAGGAGTGGACGCTCAACGGCGCGACCGAACTCGAAGGCGTGACCTGGACGGTCAAACTCTACGATCAGGCCGACGACAAGGTCGGACAGGAGTCCTACGACGGTCAGTCGTTCAACCACTCGCTGTCGACCGACTCGAACGCCAACGAAGTCGAGGTCACCGTCGAGGGAACCGTCGCCAACCCGGGTAACTTCAGCTACGCCCCGCCACAGCAGGCCCTGCTCGCGGAGCTGGACCAGGCCCGCGACGGCGGCGCCTCGCAGGCGATCGAGAGCTGGCAGTTCCGGCCGTACACGACCGAGAGCGACGAGGCCCGCTCGGCGCTCGACGACGCCGACGCCGCGATCGCGGACGCCGAGGACTCGGGCGCCGACGTCTCTGAGGCCCGAGACCAGTTCGACAGCGCGGTCTCGGCGTTCGACGGCGAGAACTTCGAACTGGCGACCGACCTCGCGGGCGACGCCGGGGAGACCGCAAACTCCGCGGCCGAGTCGAACCAACAGACCCAGATGCTGCTGTACGGCGGGATCGGCCTCGTCGTGCTGGTCGCGATCATCGGCGGCGCGCTGTGGTACCGCTCCCAGCAGGACAGCTACGACAAACTGGGCTGACCGACGCGAGCTTCGTTTTCCGACCCGCTCTCCGATCCGTTTCCGTAGTCTCTTAAGCGACGGCCGACGCAGTCCGAACGCATGAGAGTCGTGGTGCCGTACGCCGCCCGCGAGCCAAAGACCCGTCTGGAGGGCGTCCTCTCGCCGGCCGAGCGGGCGTCGTTCGCGGCGGCGATGCTCGAAGACGTGCTGGCGGCGGTCCGCGGGGCGGGCCGCGAGCCCGAGGTGCTCGCGACCGCGCCGGTCGACGTCGACGCGCCGGTCACGGTCGACGAGCGGCCGCTCACCCCGGCGGTCAACGCCGCGCTGGCCGGGACCGACGGCGCGGTCGCGGTCGTCATGGCCGACCTCGCGCTGGCGACGCCCGAGGCGCTGGCCGACCTGTTCGAGGCCGACGCGGGGGTCGCGCTCGTCCCCGGACGCGGCGGCGGCACGAACGCGCTGGTGGCCCGCCACCCCGGGTTCAGGGTCGACTACCACGGCACGTCGTATCTCGATCACCGCCGGATCGCACGCGAGGTCGGGGCGAGCGTAGACGTCGTGGACTCCCACCGGCTCGCGACCGACGTCGACGAGCGCGAGGACCTTGCGGAGGTGCTGATCCACGGCGCGAGCGATCCGCCGAACGCCGACGGGGCTCCGACGGAGAGGCGGTCGTACGAGTGGCTCGACGCCGCGGGGTTCGAACTCGCGGGCGACGAGAGCCGGGTCGGCGTCGTCCGGGAGTAGGTCGCGCGAACGCGGTCGAGGCGGTACGATTATGTAGTGGCAGTTTGTTCAGGTAATCAGATAGTAACTAGCGCTGAGTTTATACTCCAGACATGGTATTTTCGGACAAGCCACCCCGCGAGAAGATTCGTGGACAGGTCGGGATCGGCACGCTCGTCGTGTTCATCGCGATGGTGCTGGTCGCGAGTATCGCGAGCGGCGTGCTCATCAACACGGCCGGAGTCCTCCAGACCAGATCCGAACAGACCGGCGAGGAGTCGGTCGCCATGGTCACCGACCGCCTGACGGTCACCGGAAAGTACGGCCGAGTCGGCGACGGAGGCGATCAGATTCTCCTCGACAGCAGTGATTCGGCCTCGACTGAAGACGACGAAAAGACCAAAGAATCGTTCACCGTTCAGTCCGGCGAAAAACTCCAGGTGAACACGCAGGGGTCGTCGTGTGGAGATCCCAACTACCTCGTCGTCAACGGCACGTCTTCGGACAACAGGCTACAGAACAACGACCAACTCTTGGTCGAGAACGCCGGAGACGGTCGGATACGGTTCACCCACCTCGACGACGCGGGTAACCTCGTCGGCACGATCGAAACGGCGGGTTCGCCGGTCTCGCTCCGGGCCGAGGGCGGCGAGGGCTGTGACTACGAGGAGATCTACTTCAGAGAGCAACAGGACTACGAGTCCGACTTCCTGGTCGACGAGACGGGGACCGCCGACGTGAGCCTGACCGACGAGTACGTCGACCGCATCGACGTGACCGTCAAGCGCTCCCCGGGCTCGGACGCGCTCGACCTCTCGGAGATGACGGTCGTGTACAACGGTCCCGAAAACCTCAGACACCTCTCGTACTCAGAGGCGAGCGCCGACGAGAGTAATTTCACCGTCGAGTCGGTGCAGGGATCGGGGCCGGTGCTCGCCAACGTCAGCGACACCGCTACCGTCCGACTCAACGCGACCGCGCTCTCGGACGGGGCGGGGCTCTCGCCGGGCGCGGACCTGACCGTCTACGCCGTCACTCGGAGCGGGGCACGGATCCCCGTCCATCTCAGCGTCCCCGACCACCTCTCGAAGCAGACCCACCAACTGTGAGGGCCTCCTCGTGCGGGAGTAGCAACCGTTTTCCGGGCCGGCGCGCAACGACGGGACGATGATTCCCGGGGCCGACGAGTACGACATCGACCTCGCGTTCGACGAACCGACGGTGGCCGAACTGCTCGAGGTCGGCCCCGAAGACGTCGAACCCGCCGGCGAGCTCACGTTCGCGAAGAACGTCTTCGTCCCGCTGACGACGGCCTGCCGGTACACCTGCACCTACTGCACGTACTTCGATCCGCCCGGCGAGGCCTCGCTACTGTCGCCCGAGGAGGTCCGAGAGATCCTCGAAACCGGCGCGGACGCGGGCTGTACCGAGGCGCTTTTCACGTTCGGCGACGACCCCGACGACCGCTACGACCGGATCCACGGCCAGCTCGAGGAGTGGGGCCACGACTCGATCCACACCTACCTCCGGGAGGTCTGTGAGATCGCGCTCGACGTGGGGCTGTTGCCCCACAGCAACCCCGGCGACCAGACCCGCGAGCAGATGGCGGCCGTCGCGGACGTCAACGCCTCGATGGGGGTGATGCTGGAGACGACCGCGGACGTAGACGCCCACGCCGGCCCCCGCAGGAAGTCGCCGGGCCAGCGCCTCGACACGCTCCGGACGGCGGGCGAACTCGGCGTCCCGTTCACGACGGGACTGCTCGTCGGCATCGGCGAGGCGTGGCGCGACCGGGCCGAGAGCCTGCTCGCGATCCGCGACCTCCACGAGCGGTACGGCCACGTACAGGAGGTCATCGTCCAGAACGTCGTCCCCAACGAGCGGTCGACCTTCGAGCGGCCGTCGGTCGAGACGATGCGACGGACGGTTGCGATGGCCCGCCACTGCCTCCCGGCGGAGGTCTCGGTGCAGGTGCCGCCGAACCTCTCGCCGACCCGCGAACTGCTCGACTGCGGCGTCGACGATCTGGGCGGGGTCTCGCCGATCACCGACGACCACATCAACCCCGACTACGAGTGGCCCGCCCTCCGGGAACTCGAAGCCATCGCCGACGAGGCGGGCGTGCCCCTGCGCGAGCGCCTCCCCGTCTACCGGCGGTACCTCCCGGAGTCGCTCGGCGGGGACGGCGGCGAGGAGTGGGTGCCCGAGCGAATCCGACGAGCGATCGAGGCCGAGACCCCCGCCGGCGAGCGCTACCGGGCCGTCCTCGGGCGCTGATCGCGCGGGCACGGCCCCGCCGGCTCACTCCTCGTCGGTCTCCAGTTCCAGCGCGATCGGTCGCGCCAGTCGGTCGACGCCCGACCGGACCCCGTCGCGGGCGGTTTCGAACGTCGTGGGATCTGTGGAGACGATTCGGAGCTCGCTACCGGTGCGTTCGAGGACGCCCCGCTCGCCGAGTGCGTCGAGCGCCCGGTCGATGTCGCGCTCGTCGGCGTCGAGGGCCTCCGACAGTTCGCGTCGGGTCCGCGGGCGCTCGTCGAGCGTCTCGTGAACCCGACGCGTCACGTACGTCCGGTACACCTCGGTGCCGTCACGGGGCGTCTCGGGCTCGACGAGTCCGTCGTGGCGGAGCGTCTGGATCGCGTCCGCGACCAGCCACGTCCCCGCCAGCAGGAACACCACGGACAGCCACGCGTCGCCGTCGTCGAACGCGAGGAGCGCGCCGCCGTAGACGATCGCCGCGACGCCGAGGCCGAGCCACCGAACGCTCGATCGGAGGTCGTAGGCGTCCTCGACCACCTTCGAGAGCGCGAGAATCGCCCCGGTCGCGGCCGTGGTCGCCAACTGTGCGATCGAGACGTTGAGGACCGTCCGGAGCGCCACGAGAACGCCGACGCCGACGAGCGCCGAGCGGAACCCGATCCGGTCGCGGAGGGCGTCGACGAGTCCGTCTGCCATCGACCGACGGTACGAGCCCCGGGGGCAAAACTTCGCGGGGTCGGGGGGCGCGTCACCGGAGATAGCGGGTCTCTAAGTCGGGGAGACGCTTGCGGACCGCGACGTACACCACCGACACCGCGAGCGCGCCGATCGTCAACTGGCGGACGACGCCGTCGAAAAGCACCAGCCCCGGAAGCGAGAACGCGCTCGCGAGCAGGAGGTCTTCGGGTGCGCCGTCGTAGCGGATCCAGCGCCGCGCCCGGACCCAGTGGCCCGCGGGGTGGACGTACACCCCTCGGTCGTCGGTCGCCTCCCACGGTCGGAGTTCGAGTCCGCCGCCCGCCGCGTCGGAGATGCAGTGGACCGCCGCCGAGACGAAAAACAGCGCGACGCCGACCGTCCCGAGACCGGGCGCCAACAGCGCCGCCGTCACCGCGGCGATCGCCGCCGCCGAGTAGTACGCCGGGAAGTGGAGCGTCTGGCGGTGCTGGCCCGACAGGAGATCGAGGTCCGGGAACGCGCCGCCGAGAAAGCCCGCCAGCGCGCCGATCGGGGCGAACTCGGGCGCGAGGGCGGTCAGCGGTGCGGCGAGGGTCACGCCCATCGCGGCGTGGGTCGTGTTCATCATGGGTCAGTCGTCCGCGACCGTCTCGGGGGCCGCGTCGGCGTCGGCCGCCAGCGGCGTCCCGTCGGCCGCGGGCGCGAGTTCCGGGCCGAACGGCGGGTCCTCGGGGTCGATGACCCGCCGTGTCCGGTAGTCTGTCGAGCGCTCGACTGGCGTCCGCCCGATCGCGGTGATCATCTCGACGTACTCGGCGAACGATCGGAACTCCCCGAACTCCCCGCCGGCGCGCTTGGTGATCTCCTCGCTCAGGATGGTGCCCATGAAGTCGTTCGCGCCACACGAGAGCATCTTCAGCCCCTGCTCGTCGCCGTACTTGACCCACGACGACTGGACGTTCTCGACGTTGTCGAGAAAGAGCCGCGAGACCGCGATCATGAGTTCGTCCTCGTGGACGGTCGCGCCGGCGTCGATCATCCCCCGGTCGGCAAGCGGCGTGTTCGCGTGGACGAACGAGAGGGGGACGAACTCCGTGATCGCGCCGGTCCGATCCTGGAGGTCCCGGATCCGTTTCAGGTGTCGCGCGCGGTGGGCCTCGTTCTCGACGTGGCCGTACATGATCGTCGCGGTGGTGTCGAGTCCGACCGCGGCGGCCGCCTCCATCGCCTCGACCCACTCGTCGCTCCCGATCTTTCCCGGACAGATGACGCCCCGGACTTCGTCGACGAGGATCTCGGCCGCGGTGCCGGGCACGCTGTCGAGGCCGGCGTCGGCGAGCCGGCCGTACACCTCCTCGTAGGACCAGTCGGTGCCCCGGCGGGCGTGGTAGGCCTCCTCGGGCGTCATCGAGTGGAGGTGGACGCCGTCGACGCTCATCGCCGCCAACTGGTCGACGTAGGTCCCGGGATCGGTCTCGTAGGCGGCGGGCGGCTTGTAGTTGAGGTCGCCGCGGTCGCTGGCCTCCAGAATTTCGCGGTGCTCGTCGTCGAGCGCAAGCGCGGGGTGGAGGCCGCTGACCGACGTGACCTCGTAGATCCCCAGTTCCCGGGCGGCGGTCACGATCTCGCGAGATTCGGCGGGCGTCTTGGTGAACCCGCCGTGGTCGGCGTCGCTGTCGGCTTCGAAGTCTTGAGCCGTGTCCTTGAAGTTGCAGAACAGACACCCGGTGTTGCAGGCGGTCGTGACGTTGTTGTTGAGGTTCGCAACGAACGTGACCTCGTCGCCCACGACCTCGGCCCGGCGGCGGTCGGCCGCCTCGAGCACGCGCTCTTTGCGCGCGAGGTCGACGCCCGGACTGTCGGTCCCGGTGGTCAGCAACTCCACGGCGTCGGCCACGGTGAGCCGGTCGCCGTCGCGAGCCGCCGCCAGCGCCGACTCGAACGACCGGTCGGTCTCGGGGACGCACTCGAAGTCGAACTGCTCGCGCGGGACGTTGGTCCGGGCATCGGCTGCCATCGTCGGAAACGACGGGACCGAGCAGTAAAAACCGCCGGGTTACGGCAGGGCCGCCGTCGTCCCAATGCACGGACGCGCATACTCCTCGCGGCGTTCCGGCAAAATATACGCACAAAAATGGAAACGCCTTAGTCCGACCGCCGGCATCTGGACCGTATGCAAGAGCCGCGGAGGCGGTCGGCGTGACGAGCGTCAAGGAGTTCCGCGTCGAGGACGAACCCTCGCCGAACGCGCTCGGGACGGGCGCGTTCGTCTTCACCGACGACTACTCGGTGTTCGACTGGGGCAAGATGCCCGACGAGATCCCCCGGAAGGGCGCGAGCCTCTGTTCGATGGGAGCGCGCAACTTCGAACTGCTCGAAGCCGAGGGCGTCCCGACCCACTACCGGGGCGTCGTCAGCGAGGCGCGACGCGCCTCGGACGACCGAGCGGGGAGCGACGACCCGCGAGACGACCGCGAGGTCGTCGCCCTCGACGAGACAGACGAGCCGCCGACCGAGATGGCGATCGACCTCACGCAGGTGCCCGACCTGCCCCGGACCGGCCGGGAGTACGACTACGACGCCTACCACGCCGCGGCGGGGGACAACTACCTCGTCCCGCTGGAGGTCGTCTTCCGGAACAGCGTTCCGGTGGGGTCGAGCCTGCGCCGGCGGGCCGAGCCGAGCGACGTTGGCCTCGACTTCGAGGAGTGGCCCGACGGCGTCGTCCAACTCGAAGAGCCGCTCGTGGAGTTTTCGACCAAGTACGAGGAGAGCGACCGCTACCTCTCCCGGCGGGAGGCCGACCGGATCGCGGGCAAGGCCGACGTCGAGGAGCTCGAATCGGTCGCCCGCGAGGTCAACCGCGTCGTGACCGAGCGAGCGGCGACCGCAGAGCTGACCCACGAGGACGGCAAGATCGAGTGTCTCTACTTCGACGGCGAGATCCGGGTCGCCGACGTCGTGGGGACGTTCGACGAGAACCGATTTACCTTCCACGGCCAGCAGGTCAGCAAGGAGTTTCTCCGCCAGTACCACAAGCGGACCCAGCTCGAGTGGGTCGAGGCGGTCGAGGAGGCGAAGGCGACCGCCAAGTCCCGGGGGCTCGCCGACTGGAAGTCGCTGTGCGAGAACGGCCCCGAGCCCCTCGCCGAGGAAATCATCGCGGCCGCCAGCGACCTGTACGCCGCGGGGACGAACGCCTACGTCGGCCGAGAACTGTTCGACGCGCCGCCGCTCGACGAGGCGGTCGCCGCGGTGCGCGAACTCTGAGTCCGAACGCTCAGTCGTCGGCGGGGTCGGGGTCGGCCAGCCCGTCGTCGGTCGGCGCGTCGGGGGTCGCCCGGTCGAGCGCCGGCCCCATCCCGAGCTGGTAGTCGTCGGCGTCGCCGCGCAGTTCGGTCCGCCCGCGGTGGATCGCCACGTCGTCGTTGAGGTGGAGCCGGACCGCTTCGAGCAACACGTCGGCTTCGAGGGGCTGACCGCGGCGCTTGAGCGTCTCGACGGTCGCATCGTCGGGCGCGTCGAACGCGCGCTGGGCGACGATCGGCCCCTGATCGAGGTCGGTCGTCACGTAGTGGGCGGTCACGCCGGCGACCCGGACGCCGGCCTCCTTGGCCTGCCGGTAGGCCTTCGCGCCGGGGAACGCCGGCAGTAGGCTCGGGTGGACGTTGATGATCCGACCCTCGTACCGGAAGACGACGTTCGGCCCGAGGATGCGCATGTAGCGGGCCAGCACCACGAGATCGGCGTCGTACTCCGCGAGCAGGTCGAGCAGTTCGCCCTCGTCGGGGTTGCCGTCGGCGTCGCCCACGTCGTGGAACGGGACGTCGTACGCCTCGGCGACCGGCCGGAGGTCCGGATGATTGCCGACGACGACGCCGATCTCGGCGTCGAGTTCGCCCGACGCGACCGCCTCACAGATGCGTTCGAGACAGTGAGACTCCTTCGTGACCAGCACCGCCAGCCGGCGGGCCTCCCGCTCGGAGGGGTACCGGACCCGCACGTCCACCTCGAGGTCCCGTCCCAGTTCGCGGAGGTCGGCTCGGAGGCGCTCGCGGTCGACTTCGGCGTCCGAGGCGTCGACCCGCATCGTCATCCGGAACAGGTCGTCGCGAACCGCCTGATCGAGGTCCTCGATGTTGATCCCGCGCTCGAACAGGAGGGTCGTGACGCGGGCGATCAGCCCGGTGTCGTCGTCGCCGACGACGGTGATTTCGGTCAGTTCGGTCTCGGTCATCGTACCACCGACTGGACAGCCATTGGTGGGTGGCGTAGGCGTCTCGGAGATAAAAGCCGGCGGCTCGACGCAACACTGGCCGGGAGGTATCCACGTTCGTGGAACGAACACGGATTCCAAAAGAGCTTTTGAGCATGGACGACCACTTTCCGACGATGACTGGCTACACCGCCACGGTCACCGTGCGCCTCAAGCAGGGCGTCCTCGACCCCGAGGCCGAGACCACAAAGCAGGCCTTAGAGCGACTCGGCTTCGAGTTAGAGAGCCTGCGTTCGGCCGACCGGTTCGAACTCGATCTCGACGCCGAGTCGGCCGACGACGCGGCCGACCGCGCCGACGAGATGGCCGAGCGCCTGCTGGCGAACCCGACCATCCACGACTACGCCGTGGAGGTCGAGCCCCGCGAATGACTGTCCCGACCCATCCGACGCCGACCGTCTGCGGACGCCACGGGAGGCGATCCGCGTGACGGTCGCCATCGTCCAGTTCGGGGGCAGTAACTGCGACCGCGACGCCGAGCGCGCGCTGGACCATCTCGGAATCGACGCCGAACTCGTCTGGCACGAGGACGGCATCCCCGACGACGCATCGGGCATTCTGCTCCCCGGGGGCTTCTCGTACGGCGACTACCTCCGGGCTGGCGCGATCGCCGCGAACAGCCCCGTGATGGCCGAAGTCCGCGAAGCGGCCGCCGACGGGACGCCGGTGCTCGGAGTCTGCAACGGCGCCCAGATCGGCTCCGAGTCGCGGCTCACGCCCGGGGCGTTCACCACGAACGCCTCCGCGCGGTTCCAGTGCGAGCGGGTCACCGTCCGGGTCGAGAACGCCGACACGCCGTGGACCGCCGCCTACGAGGAAGGGGAAGTCATCGAACTTCCCATCGCCCACGGCGAGGGCCGGTTCGAGGTCACCGACGACCGGCTCGCGACGCTGAACGACGAGGACCGCGTGCTCTTCCGATACTGCGAGGCCGACGGCGCGGTGACGCCCGCGGCCAACCCCAACGGGTCGAAGGAGAACGTGGCGGGCGTGCTCGGCGAGCGCAAGAACGTGG
The DNA here is from genome assembly GCF_004521895.1 of Halorussus marinus. NCBI lineage: Archaea > Methanobacteriati > Methanobacteriota > Halobacteria > Halobacteriales > Haladaptataceae > Halorussus > Halorussus marinus. Next base: position 165,064 of record NZ_SBIR01000007.1, on the reverse strand, counting down.
CCGTGCTGATGCCCCACCCCGAGCGCATCACGCTCCCCGACGTCGGGAAGACCGACGGACAGGGCGTCCTCCGCGGGTTCGAGGCCTAGCCCGGCGACTGGCGGCCGTGCGCGAAGAGCAACAGCCAGACGAACGCCACGACCAGCACCCAGCCGACGAGCACGACGAGCGACCACGACGAGATTGGCCCGGCCGTGACCGTCATCGCTCTATCTCGATCGGCGCGTCGCTCGCGATCCACTGGTCGTCGGTCTCCTCGCGGTTTCGTATCTCTATCCAGCCGTTTGAGCAGAAGATCGTCTCGTAGTCGCTCCGTCCATGTGACATAGTCGTCCGCACATCGGACCGGCGACCGGTCGGTCGCCGGGACGCCCCGGATGTGCCACCCCCGGGCGTCTCCAAGGAGCGACGCCACCTTTGTTATCCGGAGCGTATCCGGGCGGTACGGTCGTCTTAGGATGCAGAAATGTAGATTGAACCGGGGTCGAGCGGCGCGCTACCGCGCCAGCGGCAGGCTGTAGCTCGTCTCGCGCTCCATAACCGCCTCCCACGTCGCCTCGCACTCGCAGGAGACCTCCGAGAACACCGAGGGGTCCTGCCGGAGGTCGAAGTCCTTGATCGCCTTCTGGACCCGGTCGTCACAGTCCCCGCAGTTGTGCGGGCCGCGATCCGAGCCGTGGCCCACCGGGTCCGAGACCACGATGGCGTCGGCGTCGGCGGTGTCTTCAAGCACCTCGGCGACCGACCAGAGCCATGGCGGGCGGTAGCCGTCCCGGAAGTACAGTTCGTCGACCATGGTGTAGCGCTGGACGTTCGTGGGGTTCATCGAGACGGTGTGGGCGTACTCGGCACACCGCCGGACCGACGATTTCATGTCCGCGACGGCCTCGGATTCGGAGAGGAACGGCGGTTTCATCAGGAGGTAGGCCTTGATCCCCGCGCCGGCCGCCTCGGCGTGTTCGCTCGCCTCGACGAAGTCCTCGAAGTCGAAGTACTTGTTCACGCAGTCGTGGCGCACCCGATCGGTCGCGGTTTCGAGTCCGATCGCGACGTCGGTGTCGAGGCCCCGTTCGGTGAAGTCCTCGATCTTCGCCCGGTCGACGAAGTCCGGGAGGCTCTCGACCACGATGCGCTCGCGGTCGGCGAACGTCTCGGCGATGGCCCGCCGGGTCTGGGCTCCGACCTCCCGCTCGTCGAGAAACGACCCGGAGGTGTAGATCTTGACGAGCCCCGACTCGCCGTCGGCCTCCCCGGCCTCGATCTGGTCGCGCTCGTGGGCCAGACAGGCGTCGATCTGGTCCATCAGCGCGTCGTGGGCGACCGACCCGCCCTCGACCGACTCGGCGACGTAGCCACACATGGTGCAACCGCCCGCCCGCGCCCACCGACAGCCCCCGGTGTTGAGGATGATGGTGAGACTCTGGTAGACGCCGCCGGGCGTCCGGTCCTCGTCGATCCAGACCCGGGTCGGCTCGTGCGGGTCGTACGTTTTGTCCTTCTGGGCGCGAATGGAGCGCATCACCTCGTTGTGGGCGTCCATCCCCCGGCCCTGCTCGTAGACCTCCGGACTCGGTTCGCTCATTGGCCACGAGTAGTCGTCGGGGGCGTAAATCGGCTTCGGGTCCCCGACGGCCTCGCAACCCCGAAACCCCGAACGGCCGTCGGGACCGCGACTCGTCGACGGTTCAGCGCGTCCGAGTCGTCTCCTCAGCCCTCCGATGGGGGTGACTCGAAGCGCCGCAGGCCGCCGACCGCGAGGCGCCAGCAGACGACCGCGAGCACCGCGCCGACGGCGTCGGCCGCCATGTCGCCGACCGAAAAGGACCGCTCGGGGATCGACGCTTGAACGAACTCGATGCCGACGCCGTACGCGACCGCGATGGCGGCCGCCAGCAGGGCCGCGACGAGCGCGCTCCGGTCGGCCGCCAGCGCCGACGCCAGCGCGGCCGCCAGCGCCGCGTACCCGAGACCGTGGAGCCACTTGTCGAGGCCGAACGTGCCGAACGGACCGAGCGGCGACAGCCCCGAACCGGGCGCGTCGAGTACCGACCCGTAGAACAGGACGCCGGCGACGACCGCGACACCGAGCCAGCGAACCCACCCGGGCGGTCCCAGTGATTCGAATCGCATCGGCGAGACGTTCTCGGGACCGCAAGTAAAAGACGGCGGTCGACGACCCCACCCCGGCGTAACCGGTTCCAGTTACGGCCACACGGCAATGACTAACTCACTTGCGGCCCAATATAAGCGTACGACGTTACTTATGACTGATTTAGGCGGATTCCAAGACAACGTTGCGAGAGTCGATCTGACCGAGGCCGGCGTCGACTACGAGAGCATCGACGACGAGGACGCGCGCAAGTACATCGGCGCGCGAGGCCTCGGCGTGAAGTACCTCTTCGACAAGGGGCCGGACGTAGACCCGCTCGGACCCGACAACCTGCTCGCGTTCATGAACGGGCCGCTCACGGGGACCCAGACCGTGATGAGCGGACGGATCGCGATCGTCACCAAGTCCCCGCTCACCAACACCGTCACCGACTCCCACCACGGCGGCTGGTCGGGCGCGCGACTCAAGTGGGCCGGCTTCGACGGCCTCCTCTTCGAGGGGAAGGCCGACGAGCCGGTGTACGCCTACGTCGAAGACGGCGAGGTAGAGCTCCGGGACGCCTCGCACCTCTGGGGGACCGGCATCCACGAGACGATCGACCACCTCGGCGAGGAGGTCGACGGCGAGGTCGGCAAGAACGTCTCGGTGATGGCGATCGGCCCCGGCGGCGAGAATCAGGTCCGGTACGGCTGTATCATCAACGAGGACGACCGAGCGTCGGGCCGCGGGGGCACCGGCGCGGTGATGGGCTCGAAGAACCTCAAGGCGGTCGTGGTCAAGTCCGGCACCAAGATGCCCAAGCCCGCCGACAAGGAGACGTTCCAGGAGGGCCACAAGCAGGCGATGCAGGTGATCCAGGAGTCGGACGTCACGGCCCCGAACGAGGGCGGACTGTCGATGTACGGCACCAACGTCCTGATGAACCTCACCGAGGAGATGGACGGACTGCCGACGCGGAACGCCCAGTACACCTCGACCCACAGCGAGCAGGAGGGCGACGACTCGGCGCCGAACATCGACGCCGAGAACGTCTCGGGCGAGAACGTCCGGGAGAACATTCTAGTCGACGAACCGACCTGCCACTCGTGTCCGGTCGCGTGCAAGAAGGAGGTCGAGGTCGACGTCCACCACAAAGGCGAGGACCACAACGTCCGGATGGAGTCCTACGAGTACGAGTCGGCGTGGGCGCTCGGCCCGAACTCGATGAGCGACGACCGCGACAAGGTCGCGATGATGATCGACCGGTGTAACGACATGGGCGTCGACACCATCGACGTGGGCAACACGATGGCGATGGCGATGGAGGCGACCGAGGAAGGCCACATCGAGGAGGGCCTCGACTGGGGCGACGCCGACACCATGATCGAGATGATCGAGCGCATCGCCCACCGCGAGGACGGCCTCCCGGACACGCTGGCGGAGGGCGCCGGTCGGGCCGCCGCCGAGTTCGGCGACCCGGACATGTCCCTCGACGTGAAGGGCCAGACGATGGCGGCCTACGACCCGCGAGCGATGAAGGGGATGGCGATCGGCTACGCCACCTCGAACCGCGGCGCCTGCCACCTCCGGGGGTACACCCCGGCGGCCGAGATCCTCGGCATCCCCGAAAAGGTCGACCCGAGCGAGCCCGAGGGGAAGGGCGAACTCTGTGCGACCTTCCAGGACCTCCACGCGATCAGCGACTCGTTCGACATCTGTAAGTTCAACGCCTTCGCGGAGGGCATCGAGGAGTACGTGCTCCAGTACAGCGGGATGACCGGCCTCGACGTGACCGAGGACGACCTGCTGGAAGCCGGCGAGCGCATCTACAACCTCGAACGCTACTACAACAACCTCGTCGGCTTCGACGGGAGCGACGACGACCTGCCCGCCCGGTTCGTCGAGGGCGATCCCAAGGCGATCCCGGGACAGGGCGGCTCCGAGGGCGCGCTCGTCGAACTCGACCAGCTCAAAGCGGAGTACTACGAGGTGCGTGACTGGGAGGACGGCGTCGTCCCCGACGAGAAGCTCGACGAGCTCGGCATCGAGGTCGGCCCGGGCACCGGCGTGAGCTCCGGCGGCGCGGCCGCTCCGAGCGACGACTAGCGACCGTTTGCAAGGCGGGACACGAGCGCCGCGCCGTTGCAAACGCTCGACCAAAAACGCCGGGAGAGTTTCGCTTTCCCGAGCCTGCGTTCACTCCGTTCACGCAGACACGGCGCTCTTCCCGACGGTCCTCGCTTGGGCCGCTCGCGGTACAGTTGCCCGTGTGGTCGCGTCGCCCGCTGTCGGATTCGCGATTCGTCTTCGCTCGGTCACGTCGACCCGCGAAACCGACCGCTACTGCTAATCCGCCTTGCGTGCTATCTTTTCGCATGGACATTCGCGAAGCGAGCGAACGAGACGTCTCGACCGTCCGGTCGGTCGCCCGGGAGGCGTGGACCGAGGCGTACGCCGACGCGGTCCCGGAGTCGGTCGTCGACGACGCGGTCTCGGCGTGGTACGCCGACGAGACTATGACCCGACTCATCGGCGACGACGAGCAGGTGTGTCTGGTGGCGGTCGAAGACCGTGAGGTGGTCGGATTCTGTCACGGCGCGACCCGGGACACCGAGGGCGACATCCTGCGTCTGTACGTCCGTCCCGGCCGGTGGAACGAGGGGATCGGCACCGCCCTGCTGGAGGCGATGGAGGAGCGGCTGACCGAGATGGGGATGGAGCGCCTGCAGGCGATGGTGCTGGCCGACAACGAGATCGGCAAGGCCTTCTACGAGTCACGCGGCTTCGAGAAGACCGACGAGGCAGAGACCAGACTCGACGGGACGACCCGAACCGAAAACGTCTACGCGAAGGCGCGGTGACCGCGCGCGAGTTCCATCCGACCGCGCGGACCGCTGAAATTTCCCCGCTCGTCCCGGCGAAAACCGCCGGTATTCTCCACGGTTATCTCTGGCTCGCACACATTCTTTCAGTGCATTAAATAATCGAAGGAATAATATAGCGGGTCGTGATACCGTGAGAGTGTTACGCATGAGCCCTGACAACCTCTCGGGCGAGGACGGCCGGCGGTTCGAAACGCTCGCGGTGACCCACGGCGAGGAGCCCGACCTCTCGAACGGCGTCGGCGACGTCACGTCGCCGATCCACCTCGCGTCGACGTACGCGGTCGACGGCATCGACATGGACACCGCGCTCGAGGACCTCGACCCCGACGCCGACGAGTTTCTCTACACCCGGCTGTCGAACCCGACCCGCCACGCCGTCGAGAAGCGGGTCGCGGCGCTCGAAGGCGGCGACCACGCGATGGCGTTCGCCTCGGGCACCAGCGCGGTCGTCGCGAGCGTGATGGCCGCGGTCGAACCCGGCGACCGGATCGTCGCGTTCGAGGACCTCTACGGCGGCACCAACACGATGCTGAAAGAGCTGTTTCGCGACAGGCTGAACGTCGCGGTGGAGTTCGTGGACGCGACCGACCCCGAGGCGGTGCGGGCGGCGACCACCGACGACACCGCGTTGCTCTGGATGGAGTCGCCGACGAACCCCCTGTTGCGGCTCTGTGACATCGAGGAGATGGCCGCGGTCGCCGACGACCACGACGCCCTACTCGGGGTCGACAACACCTTCATGGGGCCGTACTTCCAGCGGCCGCTCGAACTCGGCGCCGACGTGGTCGTCCACAGCACCACCAAGTACATCAACGGCCACAGCGACTCGCTCGGCGGCGTCGCGGTCCTCTCGGACGACGCCTACGCCGAGGAGATCGGGTTCCTCCAGCAGGTCGGGATGGGCAACGTGATGGCGCCGTTCGACGCCTACATGGTGTTGCGCGGGCTGAAGACGCTCCCGATGCGGATGCGCCAGCACGAGGCCAACGCCGCGGAGGTCGCGGCGTACCTCGACTCCCACGAACGGGTCGAGGCCGTCCACTACCCCGGACTCGACGCCCACCCCCAACACGACCTCGCGACCGACCAGATGGACGGCTACGGCGGGGTGCTGTCGTTCGAGATCGACGGCGACCTCGCCGACGTCGAGCGGTTCGTCGCCGCCCTAGAGGCGTTCACCCTCGCGGTGAGCCTCGGCGGCGTCGAGAGCCTGATCGAACACCCCGCGAGCATGACCCACTCGCCGCTCCCCGCCGAGGAGCGCGCCGAACTGGGTATCACGGACACGCTGTTGCGGGTCTCGGTCGGAGTCGAACACCCGAAAGACCTGCTCGCGGACCTCGAACGCGGCTTCGAGGCGATCGACGCCGCGGAAACCGACCCCCGGGACGCCGACCCCTCCGAGGCCTCGGCGTCGATGGACTGACGCCGCCTACGCGTCGGCGCCGACCACGACCGCCGCCCGCAGGTCGAGGGCGGTCTCGAACTCCTCGCGGCGGTCCTCGCGACCGCCGACCCTGAGCAGTTGCTCGGCGTGGGCGCGCGCGACCGCCTCGTGTTCGCGCCGCGACCACCCGAGCGCCTCGCCGACCTCCGCCCAGAACCCCTCGGGCGCGAGAAAGACCGCCCGGACGTCGTCCTCGTGGACGCACTCGAACCGGCGCCGGAACTCGTCGACCCGCGGCTCGACCGCCCGCCGGCCCGCCGCGACCAGCTCGGGCAACCGCCGGCCGTCGACGCTGGCCTTCGCGGCCGTGAGGACCAGCACTTGCCCCTCGACGGGGTTGTCCTCGGTCATCCCCCCGCGCGCATCGCCTTCTGGGAGAAGGCCTCGACGAGGTCGTCGAGGCGCTCCGCGTCGCCCTCGAAGACGACCGTCACCTCGGTCAGTTTGACCGACGGGCCGATCGAGACCTTCTCCGAGGAGAGGCTCGCGCGCCACTCGTCGGCGATCACGTCGCCGTCGCCTTCGGGGTCCCCGCCCTCGATCTCGCCGCCGAGGTTCGAGAGGTACCGGCGCGCGAGTCGCTCGGAGATGCCGCGAAACGACTTCTCGACCCGCATCTATCCCCCCGCGACCGGCGGGAAGACGCTCACCGCGTCGCCGTCGGCCAGCGCGGTGTCGATCCCGTCGAGGTGGTAGACGTCCGTCCCGTTTTTCATCACCGACACCTGCGATCTGATGTCACCGTCCTCGTAGACGTCGAGGTCGTACTCGGCCACGAGGTCGTCGAGCATCTCTCCGACCGTGGTTCCCGGCTCGACCTCGCGTTCGAGCACTTTCTGTCCGACGGCCTCCCGAAAGGTGGCGAAAAACCGCAGTTCCACGTCCATGGGGAACGGTTGCGCCGCCCCGGACATAAACCCTCAGTCGTCGGGACGACGCCGGCCCGCCCCGAGCGCGCCGACCGCCCCGCCCGCGAGGCCGGCGGCCGCGACGCCCGGCGCCAGCCAGTCGGCGAGCGCGAGCCCCGCGAACGGAATCGAAAGTACCGAGGGGCCGACCAGCAGGACCGCGGTCCCGGCCGCCGCGAGCGTCGACGCGACCAGCGCGACCGCCCCGTGGCGGGCGCCCCGTTCCCGACCCGGGCCGCCGAGCCGTCCCGCGACGACGCCCCCGAGCGGGACGCAAAGCGCCGTCAGCCCGGCCGTCGCGGTGAGGACGGTCTCGGGGACGCTCGCGGCGAACAGAATCGAGGGAACCACCTGCGGGCCGAGCGCGGCGACCATCCCGGCCGCGACGGCGCCGCCGTCGAGCCACCGGTCGGCGCTCGGGCGGGCCTTCGCGCGCCGGACCCGATCCAGCGGTTTCGGGGCGTCGCCGTCGGGGTCGCCCATCCTCAGTCGCCGAACCGGATGCCGTCGCTGACCAGCCGCGCGTGGCGCTCGCGGTCGATGCGCTCGCCGAGGTCCTCGTGGTCGTAGAGCTGTCGGGCGAGCGCTCCCATCAGGTCGCGCCACGCCATCGCGTAGATCGGCGACTGGCCCCACGCCCGGAGTTCGGCCACGAAGTCGTCGTACTGCTCGAAGCGGTTCTCGAACCGTTCGAGGGCGTCGACGACCGCGGCCGCGGCGTCGTCGTCGGCGTCGGCGGCCGCGATGGCGCGGTTGAGCCGGCGTTCCCACCCGGCGACCGCCTCCTCCATGTCGCGGGCCGCGTCGTCGCCGTCGGACGGGAGCGATTCGACGATCGCCTCGGGTAGCGTGAGCGAGATCTCGTCCATGTCCGGTGGTTGTGGCTGGTCGCTCAAATAGGTACGGCAGATCGCTCCGGATCCGTCCGAACATGTTCGGAAGGTCCTATTCCCCCGTGGCTCACGTAGCCACAACTATGACCACCACCACCGAGCGCGGCGCCGAGCGGCCGACCGGCGAGACCCACGAGACGACCACCGTCGAGGTGCGCTGTACCGGCCACGTCCGCGAGGCGGTCGGGGCGGCCGGACTGGAGTTCACCTTCGAGGGGACGACCCTCCGGGCGCTCCTCGAGGCGTTCTTCGAGGCGTACGACGTGAAAGACCTGCTCATCGCCGAGACCGAGGACGAAGCGACCACCGACGGCTGGGCCGACCCGCCCGACGAGCTCCCGGGGACGTGGCACAAGAACCCCGAGGGCGAGCAGACCCGCCAGTACGCCCGGGTGGCGATCGACGGCACCTTCAACGAACACCTCGCGGGGCTCGACACCGAGCTCTCGGACGGTGACCGGGTCTCGCTGATGTACCCGTTCATCTTCTGCTGCTAGGATGGCCGCCGACGCGGTGTCCCGACGGGCCCGGCGGTTCCTCGCGGCGAGCGCCGGCTATCTGGTCGCGTGGCAGGCGGCCGCGCTCGCCGGCCTGCCCCGTCGGAGTTGCGTCGTACTCGCGGTCTACGGGTTCGTCCTCCACGCGGTGTTCGGGAAGGCCTACTCGCTGGTGCCGTCGTACTTCGACCGGACGCTCGCGACCCCGGCCGCGCCCGCGATCCACCTCCCGCTCGCGGCGCTCGCCGCCGGCTGTCTCGCGGTCGAACCGCTCGCCGGCGTCCCCGACTGGGTCGGGGTCGCGGGCGCAGTCCTGTGGGCCGGCGGGGTCGCGGTGTTCGTCGGCGCGCTCGCGTGGACGCTCCGGGACAACCCCACGGGCCGCGAGACGGGGACCGGCGGCCCGAACGCCCACCGCGAGTCGGTCGACCGGTACGCCAACGCGTTCGTGCCGGTCGCGCTCGCGTACCTGCTGGCGGGGAGCTACGCCACGCTGGCGACCCGCGTCGGCGGCCCGCGGCCGATGGCGCTCGGGGCCGCGCCGACCGCCCACCTGCTCGCGGCCGGCGTCGCCGCCCTGCTGGTGTTCGCGGTCGGCTTCCGGCTGTTCCCACGGTTTCTGGTGGCCGCGCCCCCGCGCGCGCTGGTCGCGGTCGTCCTCCCCGCGGGCGCGCTCGGCCCCGGAGTGCTCGCGTGGCACTTCTACGGCGGGGCGTGGTTCCGGGTCGGCGCGGTGCTCGAAGCGGTCGCCGTGATCGGGTTCGGGGCCGCCTACGCCGCGCTGTTCGCCCGATCCGAGCGCCGGCGGGTCGGGCTGTACGGCCCGCTCGCGGGGGGCGTCTGCGGGCTCGCGGGGGTCGGGCTGGGGGTTCACTTCGCGTTCGCCGGGGTCGCGGGCGGGCTGACGGCGGTCCACTTCCGGCTCAACGCGCTTGGGTTTCTCGGGCTGACGATCGTCGGGGCGACCTACCAGTTCTACCCGCCGACGGTGGGCTCGTTTCCCGGGGCGTCCGACCGGACCGCGCTGGCGTCGATCGGGCTGGTCGGCGCGGGACTGGCCGCCGAGCTTTCGGGGGCGATAGCGGGGTCGACCGGCGCGGTGACCGCCGGCCGGGCGAGCGCGCTGGCCGGCGCGCTCCTGTTCGCGTCTCTGATCGGCGGCGTGTTCGCCGAGCGCTAATCCGACTCGTCGAGGCGGGTCGCGAGCTGGACCTCGTCGACGAGTTCGCCGTCGATCCGGTAGTGGTCCGCCCGGGTCGCCTCCCGCTCCCAGCCGTGGGTTTCGAGCAGGTCGAGGGCCTCCTCGTTGGTCGCCGGGATGCTCTGGTACACCTTGAGACAGCCGGCGTCGTCGGCCCACGCGATCCCGCGTTCGAGGAGCACCCCGCCGACCCCCTGCTCGCGGTACTCGGGGGCGACACCGACGGTGAGCTCGGCGGTGTGTTCTCGGGCCGGAAGCTCGAACCCGTGGACGTTGACCCACCCGATCGTCTCGTCGGCCGCGTCCTCCTCGCCCGGGATCTCGGCGACGAAGAACATCCGCGACTCCCGGTCGTTCAGCCGGATCAGCGCGCCCTCGCGGTCGGTCGGGGCGTCGGACCGCGTCCGGCGGTTCGTCGAGCGGGGCTCGACGGCGTCGGCCACGCGCTCGTCGACGACGATGGCCCCCTCGGCGGCGACCGATCGGATGAGGTCGGCGACCGCCGCCCGGTCGCGCTCGTCGGCGGGGCGGACGACGTACTCGAACTCGTCGGTCTCGTGGCGGTCGGTCCCGGCGTCGGGCGAGACGTAGAGGGTCCCGTCGCGCTCGGCCAGCGCCCCGTCGTCGAGCAGTTCGTCGATGTGCTCGTTGCACGCCGGCACCGAGAGCCGGGTCGCCGACTCGGTTCCCGACCGGGGCGGCTTCGCGCCCGGCGTCTCCTCGACCCGGACCGCGTCCCGGACCTCCTCGCGGGCGGCCGCCCCGCGGGCCTCGACGTACTCGTAGACGCGACGTTCCACGTCGCTGTCGAACTCCAGTTGCGTCGTTCCCATGTCGCCGGTGGCTACGCCGCCGATCGGCATGGGTATTGGGGCGATACGCCCGAGTACGGGCCCGCTTCGCGGGCTACTTCTCCTCGACGTGGCGGACGTTGGCGGCGATCCCGCGGGTGCTCTCGGACATCTCCGGGCCGGCCATCTCGGCGCGCCCGACAGCGAACGCTTCGGGGCCCTCGATGACGACCTCGTCGCCGACCCTGACGTCGTCGTCGGCGTCCACGACTCCCGGCGCGAGCACGCTCCCGTGGGGCGCGAACGCGTCGATCTCGACCCGCTTGGTGGGCGCCTCCGAGTCGACCCACCGGCGCGCGCCCGCGAGGGTGAACGAGAGCACGCCGTACTGGGGCACCATCGCCGCGAGCTGGACGCCGTCCCGATCCTGCACCCGGAGCTTGGGGTAGCGGCTCTCGGTCCGGATCTCCTCGAAGAGCGCGTCGCCCGCGCCCGGTCCGAACTGGTAGTCGGCGATCGCCTTCACCGTGTTGTGCTGGCGCTCGCGCTTGCCGTACTTGAGTTCGCCGTCGAGAGTCCGCATCAGGTTGCCGAGCGACTCGGTCGTCGTGGGGTGGTCTTCGACCGTGTACTCGAACTCCACGCCGAGGTCGGCCTCGACGCGCTCACAGACCTCACGGTACCCCTCCGGCGGGACGTGGGCGATCACCCGCGGGTAGTCGTTTCGTTCGAGGTACCGCCGGAGTACCGACGCCACGAACGCCGTTTCGTCTTCGGACCACCGGCCGGTCACCACCGCGTCGTAGTGTTGGGCCGGGTAGGTGAGTTCGAGTTCCTGGGGGACGACGCCGATCGGCGAGGTCATCGAGACGGTGTGGCCCCGGAACTGGATCGCGTCGTGGAACTGGCCGTGGCTCTGGGAGTCGCTGTACGGCTTGGTCGCCGAACAGGGCACCAACACGAGGGGGTTGTCGAAGCGGTTGCGATACCGGGTCGTCACGCGCTCGGCGAACCGCTGGATCTCGACCCGCCGCAGGGTGTCTTCGGTCGCGGCCGCGAGTTCGGCGTCCCGGACCACCGGCGCGCGCTGTTCGAGGTACGACCACTGCTGGTCGAACTCCCGGAGCGCGGCGGTGAGCCACTGGTCGTGACGAGCCTGCCCCTCGACGTAGTCGCGGAGTCGCCCCGCCCGGATGCGCTCGCGGACGACGCCGAGTTCGGCCCGGAGCGCGTTCTCGTTGTGCTCGGCGCAGTCGGCGCGGGTGAACTCCGAGACGGGCGTCCGGCATGCCGGACACGCGCAGGGCAGTTCCGAGAGGTCCTCGAGGTAGTGGGTCCCCTCGGTGGTGAGGTACTTGCCCTGCGTCCCCGCGACGACCGCCCGGTCGGCGTCGACCAGATCGACGCCCGCGTAGACCAGCGTCGCCACGTTCGCGGGCGTCGCCACGCCGGGCAGGTAGAGCGCGCTGTCGGCGGGGATCGACTCGCGGAGTTCGACGACGGCGTCTTTGAACCCCGCGCCGTGGCCGACAAAGCCCTGTGCGCCCGAGGCGACGTAGGCGTCGGTCCCGTAGTCGCCGGCGGTCTCGGGCGCGACGACCGCCGCGCTCGGGTAGTCGACGTCGGGGTACTCGACCGCGAACGAGTCCATCACGGCCTCGTCGGTCCCGCTCGGGAACCCCCGGTGCGGGAGGACGGTCAGTGCGTCGTCGTTGCCCTCCGGCAGGTCGCGGTCGGCGGTCCAGAGACTGCCGGCGTCGGCGACGGCGACGGTTCCCCGGCGACCGCCGGCCGGCCCGTCGGCCGAGCGGGGCTCCGCCTCCGCGATCGCCGGCGTCGTCACCGGCTCGGCGAGGCGCAACTCGGCGATCCGCGCCGGGCCGTCCCGACGGTGAATCTCGAAGTAGTCGGTCATACCGTCCGGTCGGGGGGCGAGACGCAACTATCTTGCGAGACACGCCGCTCGCCGACCGGCCGGCGTGGCAAAACAGTTAGGTCGGTGACGTGCGACGGTCGACCCGATGGCCGACAACCGCCCCGACGCCGGGTCCGGCGAGTCCCGCCGCCTGGCGCCGTCGTGGACGGTGGCGCTCTTCGCGCTCGTCGCGCTCTCGCCCGCCTTCGACCTCTACGAGGCCGGACGAGTCTCGCTTGTGTGGTTCGGTATCGGGGTCGTCTCGTGGGCGGCCGCGACGGGACCGGTCGCGGCCAGCGGATTCGGCCGGCGCGTCGGGGCGTGGTTCCGCGGGATCGGCGCGCTCGGCCGGGCGATCGTCATCCTCGGGGTCGCGGGCGCGTGGACGGGGGTCGTCGTCACCTTCGAGCCCCCGGCCGTGCCGATCGACAGCTTCGTTCTGGGGGGGCTCTGCGGGGGAGTAGCGACGATCCTTCGACGACGCGGTCGGCGGTCCTGACCGCCTCACTCCGCGAGGTCGACGGTCGCCACGCGGTCGGGCACGGCCGCCAGCGCGCGCTCGGGCCAGTCGTGGTGTGCGAGCGTGAACTCCGTCTCGGGGTTGGCCTCGGCGAGTCGGGCGACTCCCTTCGCGGCCGACCGGTGTCCCTCGGCGTCCATCCGTTCGGGCACCTCCGCGGTCAGGGGGTAGGTCTCCGAGAGGTGGCGCGGGAACGGTCCGAACGGTGCGAGCACCCGCCACGACTCGTCGTAGCGGTCGCTCGGCCCGCCCTCCGTGAGGAGGACGCTGTCGCCGGGGTCGAGCGAGAGGCGCGCGAGGCGCTCGCGGTGGCGCAGGACTTCGGGCCGGCGGGCGCTCTCGCCCGAGAGGTAGAAAAAGGCGCCCTTCGACGCCGAGTCCTCGCGTTCGAGGAGGTCGGCGTGGTCGGTCAGCGCCCGGTAGCCGTCGAGCATCGCGGGGTGGGCCCGAGCGCGGGTCTCGACCAGTTCGAGGAGATCGCCCGCCCGCAGGGCCTGCTTGATGGTGCGGATCTCCTCGAAGGTGACGTGGAGGTTGTGCTCGGCCAGCAGTCGCTCGCGGTCGCGGTCCCCGAGCGCCCGGAGGTCCGCCGGTTCGTGGTCGGCACAGACCGGACACGAACACGGGAAGTACTCGAGGTCGTCGAGATGCTCGGTCCCCCGGACGGTGAGATACCGGTCGTCGCGGGCGTACAGCGCGTAGGCGGCCGAATCGAACAGGTCACACCCCATCGCGACCGCGAGCGCGAACATCATCGGGTGGCCGGCGCCGAACAGGTGGACCGGCGCGTCCCGACCCAGTCCGCGCTTTGCGCCCGCGATCACGTCGACCATGTCGGCGTACCGATAGTCGTTCATCAGCGGGACCACCGCGCCGACCGGGAACACGTCGAGGTCGGTGGCCGCGACGTGGCGACCGGCCCGCTCGCGGAGGTCGGGGTAGGTCGACCCCTGAACCGGCGCGTTGACGAGCATCTCGCCGACGTCGACCCCCTCGGCGACTTCGAGCCGCTCCTGAGTGGTCGCCAGCTCCTCGTCGGCCTGCTCGCGAGGGGCGTCGGGCGGCGTGGGGACGTCGACCGGGGTTCCGATGTCGCTCCCGACCTCGCGCTGGAATCGGAGTATCTCGGGGGTCGTCACGTCGATCTCGCCGTACTCGGCCAGCTGGAACGACCCCGAGTCGGTCATGATCGCGCCGTCGAATCCGAGCACCTCGTGGAGCCCCTCGTCGAGCGCCCGCTGGCGGTAGTCGTCGCTCCCGTAGAAGATGTAGGAGTTGGTGATGAGGATCTCCGCGCCGAACTCCGACCGGAGCCGCGAGGGCTCGACCGTCCGCAGGTGGGGGTTGATGACGGGCAACAGCGCCGGCGTCTCGACGGTCACGTCCGCCCGCGGGACCGCGAGCTCGCCGATGCGACCCAGCCCGTCCTGGTCGCGGATCTCGAAGTGCTCTCTGGTCATCGGCTTCGGGTAGCCCGAGCGGGCGGGTAAGGGTTCCGTTCGCCGCCGGTCCGTCTCGACAACCCTTATGAGGGACGGATGTATTGGATCGCCTATGCGACGCCGTGCCCTCCTGTGCGCCGTCGGCGCGAGCGCGCTCGCCGGCTGTGGCGGCCGCCTCGGCGACGACGGCGACGCGACCGAAGTCGAGACCGAGACAGACACCCAGACGACGGCTTCGACCACCACCGCCGCACCGGAGCCGGTGCTCGAACTGGAGAACGACGACCTCGTCCGCTCGAACGAGGGCTCGGAGAGCGAGCTCGCGAGGGTGGTCGGGACCCTCCACAATCCGACCGAGGAGACGGTGGCGGAGGCGACCGTCACCGCGACGTTCGAAGACGAGGACGGCGAGGCGCTCGACGCCGCGAACGCGAGCGTCTCGGAGCTCTCGCCCGGCGGCTCGTGGTCGTTCGAGCTCGTCTACCCGGCGACCGGCGAGGACGCCCGCGCGGTCGCGGACTACGAGCTAACCGTCGAGATCGGCGAGTAGCCCCACCGAAGAGAAAAGACCGCGGAGCCGCTATTCTGCGCTCTCGTTGCGGACGATCTCGTAGCCGAACCCGATCACGTTCTCGGGCATGACCTGCAGGTCCCAGCTACCGGCTTCGGGATCGTCGATCCGGTAGACGAACTCCTGTGCGCCGCTCCGGACGCCGTACTCGCCCTGCTGTTCGACGTCGGGGTTGTTGGTCTCGCTCAGGTCGACCGACCCGCGGTCGGTCACCTGCACGCGCTCGGCCGTGACGGTCGTGCCGTCGGGCTTGACGAAGGTGACCTCGAAGTTCGCGGGGTCGTCGGAGCTCGACCCGTACATCGCGGTGCGCGGAGAGAGCGTGAGCGTGACGTTCTCGGCGTCCTCGCTCACGTCGAAGGAGGTCTCGAACGCCTGCTCGGGCTGGTTCCAGACCTCGAAGTTCATGCTGATCTCCTGCCAGTAGCCGCGGTCGTCGGCGCGGTTCGGGTCCTTCAGACCGAGGTCGAGGTTGCCGCGGTAGCGCATGCTCTCGGCGTCCTCGGGCGGCGAGACGGTGACGCTCACCGTCGCGGTTTCGCCGGGGTCGATGCTCGACGGCGCCTCGATGTCGACCCACGCGGGGTCGATCTTCGAGGAGCTACCGCCGTAGCGTCGGTTGCGCTCGTCGCCGAACTGCGGGCTGAGCGGGACCGCCTGCTCGCCGGTGTTCTCGATCACGATCTGCTTGGTCGCGCTGTCGCCGGCTTCGACCTGTCCGCGGAGGTACGTCGAGGAGACGATCTCGACGGTCGGCTCCTGCCAGACGCGGACGCTGAGGCTCGCGGCGTGGACCGGACGCTCGGGGCGACCGGGGTAGGTCACGGTCTCGTCGGTGAACGCGATCTGGCCGCGGTAGTGGCCGATCTCCGCGTCCTCGGGCACCGAGACGGTGACGCTGAACTCCTGCTCGCCGCCCGCCGCGACCGTCGAGTCGCCCTCGATGGTGACCCACGACTCGTTGAGGAGGTTCTCGCCGACCGGCGGCACGACGACGTGCGGGTCGAGGTCGACCTCGGAGTCCTCGCCGTTCTTCACCGTGACGGTGAACTCGGTGGACTCGCCGGGCTTGAGGTCGGGGTAGTCGTAGTCGCTCTCGACGTAGAGGTTGCGGTAGTCCGAGGAGTCCGACTCGGAGTCGTTTGTCGTTGTCTCCTCGGAGGCGGTCTCCTCGGAGGCGGTCTCCTGGACTGACGATACGTCTCGGTCGCTCAGGGCGGTCGCGTCGGCTGGCGACGGGGCGGACGCCGTGGCGGCGGGCACCGCGCCGACGACCAGCACGATCATGGCAAGTACTCGGAATCTCATATCTGTTGGTTGCAACTCCGCTCGCGGACGCTCTCGGGGTGGAGGGCGGTCTCGTCGGCGGAGTTGCTCGTTCGAAACAATTCGTCCCGCCCATATATGTTTAACGACTAAGTAGTTCAGGCGTTGATTACCCGCCAGAACCGATCACACCCCCGAGATGTCGGGCGGTCGGCGCCGCGACCCTCACTCACCGAACGCGTCGTAGTAGAGGACGCCTAACGTGGTCCGACCGTCCCGGACCTCGTCGGCGGCGACGTGCTCGCGGAGGTCGGCCATCGTCGTGGTCGCGACCCGAATCGACTCGTCGGCGTCGAGGTCCTGTTGGGCGGTCGGCGTACAGCCCCGGGCGACGAAAAAGTGGAGGACGCTGTTGGCGACCCCGTTCGCGGGCTCGACGGTGGTGAGGCGCTCGACGGCCTCGGCCTCGTGGCCGGTCTCCTCGCGGAGTTCCCGGCGGGCCGCCGCCGACAGATCGTCGTCGTCGGGCTCGGTGCCCCCGACCGGGAGCCCGCGGTTCACCCGACCGACCGCCTGTCGCCACTCCTCGATGACGACGACCTCCCCGTCGGGCGTGAACGGGAGCACGACCACGCTCGGCGGTTCGGCGAGGTAGTCGTAGTGGGTCTCGGTGCCGTCGGGGAGCCTGACTCGCTCGCGCCGGACGTCGAACCCCGGACAGCTGTAGGCCACCTCGGCGTCGAGGCTCTCCCACGCGAGCGGGTCGGCGGCGTCGGCGCTATCGCGGTCGTCGCCGTCGGTGCCCCGAGCGTCGCGTTCGTCGTCGGACATGCCCGAGAGGTCGTGGCGGGCCGGCAAAGAGCCACCGCTTGCCGACGACGGCCCCTCAGTCGGTCAGGCCGTACCCGCGCTCGAACAGCGCCACGTCGAGGCCGGCGACCGCGGCGGTCAGCCCCGTCAGCACCGCGAGCGACCAGACGGGGTCGACCTCCGAGACGCCCAGAAAGCCGTACCGGACGCCGTTGACCATGTACACCATCGGGTTCAGGAACGACAGCTCTTGGTACGGCGACGGGAGCTCGCGGACCGCGTAGAACACGCCGCCGAAAAACACCAGCGGCCGGACGATGAACTGATTCATCATGGTGAGGTTGTCCCAGTCGTCGGCCCAGAGCCCGACGACCACGCCGAAGCTCGCAAACAGCAGGCTCACCACCAGCCCGAACGCGAGCAGGTAGAGCGGTCGGGCGACCCCGACCGAGGTGAAGAAGGCGCCGATGACCGCGATGAGCGACCCCACCAGGATCCCGCGGGTCGCGCCCGCGACGATGTACGCCGCGACCATCCGGGAGTAGGGCATCGGCGACGTCAGCGTCTCCTCGATGTACTCGTTCCACCGGCCGTGAAAGATCGAAAACGAGGCGTTCTCGAAGGCGTTCGAGATGGCGCCCAGCACCACCAGCCCGGGCAGGATGAACAGGATGTACGGGACGGGGTCGCCGTCCGCGAGGCTGATCTCGCCCACCCGGTCGCCGAGGATGACGCCGAACACCGCGAAGTAGAGCACGTTGGTCACGAACGGCGGCACGAACGTGTTGCGGGGCCGCCGGAGGAATCGCAGGATCTCGCGCTTGGTGAGCGTCTTGAACCCCGTCAGCCCGGAGACCAGACTCACGGCAGTTCACCCCCGTCGGCCGCGACCGGCTCTGCGGTCCGGTCGCCACCGCCCTCGCGGGTCATCTCCACGAACACCTCTTCGAGGGAGGTCCGGGAGATGTCGAAGTCGACGATCTCGTGGCCCGCCCGGTCGAGCGCCCGGACCAGATCGGGCGCGACCAGCCCGCCCCGCGTGGCGGTGACGACCAGTTTGTCGCCGTCGAGTTCGACCGCCTCGATCCGGCCCTCGCGCTCGCCCGCCGCGAGCGTCGGCAGGTCGGGGACCGTCGCGGGCGCGTCCCGAAGCGTGACGGTGATCCGGTCGGGACCCCGGTCCATCAGCTCCTCGGGGGTCGCCACGGTGAGCAGACGCCCCGAGTCGAGGATCGCGACCTCGTCACAGAGCCGCTCGGCCTCCTCGATGTAGTGAGTGGTGAGCAGGATGGTGGTTCCGCCCTCGTTGAGCTCGGTGATGAGGTCCCAGAGGTCGTGGCGCAACTGCACGTCGACGCCCGCGGTCGGCTCGTCGAGGATCAGCAGGTCGGGGTCGGTGATCAGCGCGCGTGCGAGCATGAATCGCCGTTTCATCCCGCCGGACAGCCAGTCGAACCGGGTGTCGCGCTTGTCGTAGATCCCCACCCGCCTGAGCACCTCGTCGGCGCGCTCGCCCGCGGTCGACTCCGGGATGCCGTGGTAGCCCGCCTTGTGCTGGAGCACCTCCCGGATCGGGAAGAACCGATCGACGTTGAACTCCTGGGGCGCGAGCCCGATCGCGTCCCGGGCCCGCCGGTAGTCGTCCTCGACGTCGTGGCCGAACACCTCGGCCCGACCGCCGGTCCGGCGGACGAGCCCGACGAGGATGTTGATGAACGTGGTCTTGCCCGCGCCGTTCGGACCCAGCAGTCCGAAGAAGCTCCCCTCGGGGACCGTCAGCGAGACGCCGTCCAGCGCCCGGACGTCCTCGTAGCGCTTTTGAAGGTTCTCGACGTCGATGGCAGCAGTCATTCGACCCGGCCTACGCGTGTCGCGGCGTTAAGGCCGTTGGTGCGGACCGAGGCGGCTACGCGAGTTCGCGCTCGAACTCCCGGATGGTCACGTCGGTGCCGGCCACGATCACGGCGTCGCCGTCGGCGATCCGCGTCCCGTCGTCGAGCAGTAGCTCGCCGCCGCGCTCGACGCCCACGAGGACGTAGCCGCTCGCCGGGTCGGGCTGGGCCGCCCCGAGGGTCCGGCCCGCGAACGGCGCGGCGTCGATCCGGACGAGCCGGAGCTGTTCGACCGGCGTGAGCACGTCCTCGCCGCGGACCTCCCTGGCGAGCAGTCGGGCGCTGACCCGCTGGGTCGACAGCGCGTAGTCGGCGCCCGCGTCGAACGCGGTCGGCGACTTCGCGGTGTCGTCGACCCGGACCAGGATCTCGAGGTCGTCGGTGAGCGTGCGCGCGATCGCGACCGCGAGGAGCGCGGTCGAGTCGTCGTCGACGGTCACGACGAGCGCGCTCGCCGTCTCGATATCGGCGAGTTCGAGCGTCCGCGGGTCCGAGACGTCGCCGACGACGTCGACGCCGCGGGCCTCCCGCCGGTCGACGGTCGTCACGTCCGTCTCGTCGGCCAGCGCCTCGCGAGCCGCCCGGCCGCCGGTCCCCACGCCCGCGACGATCACCGCCGAGTGGCGGCGGGACGGCCGGACGCCGGCCGCGACCTCCTGAAGGTCGTCGAGCGCGTCCTCGGTGCCGGCCACGATCAACACCGAGTTCGGCGTGAGCTCGGTCCCGGGGTCGACGGGGAGTTCGAGCTCGCCGTCGACCCAGGCCCCGACGAGCGAGCGATCCGAGTCCCCGGCGAACCCGACGTCCTCGATGGCGACCCCGGCGAGCGCCCCGTTGCGCCGGACGAGCACCTCCCGGATCCGGAGGTCGCCCACGGCGGCGTCGCCGGCGGCCTCGGGCGACTCGGCCCACACGCCGGCCTTCTGGCCCAGCCGCCGGCCGATGAGCGCGTGGGGCGACAGGACCGTGTCGGCACCGACCTCCCGGAGCGCCGGCTCGTGGTCGGGCGTGTCGGTTACCGCGACGACTTTCAGGTCGTCTGCGTGTCTGCGAGCCGTCAGGATCACGCTCGCGTTCCGGTCGCCCGCGTCGGCGACGAGGGCGCTCGCGTCGCCGATCATCGCGCGATCGAGCGACTCGGGGGTCTCCGGGTCGCCGTGGATCACCTGATAGCCGTCGTCCGAGAGGCGTTTGGCCTCCTCGGGGTCGGACTCGATCAGGACGTAGTCGACGCCGAGCCGGCGAAACTCCTCGAGCAACACGCCGGTGTCCCGGCGGTACTCGCAGATCACGACGTGATCGTCTTTCGCGGTCAGCCGGTCGCTGAGGTCGAGAGGCGCGCGCTCGAACAGCGGGATGACGAGCACCCGGAGGGTCGCGAACCCGATCGCGACGCCCGTCAACTGCATGAACGCGACGTAGACGTTCATGATCGGCGACGACCACGGCGAGTCGGCGCCGTACCCCGTCGTGGTCATCGTCTCCACGACGGTCTGGAACGACCGGAAAAGCGAGTGGTTTCGCCCCTCCAGCGTCCGCATGCCGTAGTTGTAGAGGACGCTGTACGCCACGATGACCGCGAGGACGACCCCGGCGTAGGCGATCACGAGCCGCTGGCGCCGGGTCAGTCCCGGGATCGGTCCGTCGACGTCTCGAAACAGGTCGGCCCAGTTGCTAGGCATGTGATCGTCGGGGCGCGGTCGTCGGTCGAACAGTTCGCATCCCCCTGCCGTACACGCGCCTCCGTCATGAGTGATGTGACCGCGAGCGGGCCGCTCAGAAGTCGGTCAGCTTCGCCTCGACCGACCCCTTCGCGTCGGTGTCGAACGCCGAGAGGCCGACGAACTCCAACCCGTCGTCCCGGAGTGCGCGCTTCACCCGGTCGGACGCCGAGGGCGCGACCAGCATCCCGCGAACGTCCTCGTTGGTCTCCTCGTACAGCGAGACGTACCGTCGTAGCTGGTCGAAGTGGTCGAGCGTCGCCTGAATGCGCTTTACCTCCACCACGACGGGGTCGCCCTGAGCGTCGCGGGCGAAGAAGTCGACGTAGCCGTACTTTGTCTCGCGTTCGTGTTCGACGATCCGGAGTCCCGCTTCGAGCGCCTCGGGGTTGGCCTCGATGTACTCGTGCATCTCGGCCTCGGTGCCCGACTCCTCGTAGGTCGCGCCGTCGGTGGCGTCGAACCGCGTGAGCCCGTACGCGTCGTGGATGCGGGCCTCAACGCGCTCGTTGGGGTTGGTGCGACGCGCGAGCACCACCGCATCGCCGTCGCTCACCCGCGCGGAGACGCGCCCGCCGCCGGGCATCCAGTTGACCGGTTCGTGGCCGGTCGGCTGGTGGACGAGGAAGGTGCCGTCGGGCTTGGCGACCAGCACCCGATCGCCCGGCCCCAGCGAGCCGCTCGTGCGGCCCTCGTACGTTACCTCGCAGTTCGCCGCCACCGTCAACACCGCGCCGTCCCGGACCGCGGCCGTCACCGCCGCCGCCACGTCGTCGGGGTCGGGCGCGTCGAGTTGCTCGACCGCCATGCTCGTTGCCCGGTGGTCGCGTCGGTGATAAAAAGGTGGCCGATTCGACGCCGAGAGCGTCCGCGAGGCGGCCGCCGTCGCGGCGGACGCCCGCGCCGAGACAGCCGGTGGGGATTTGGGCCCCCGCGTCGTACCTGACCCACCCATGAGCAGGGACGGAGACGGGTCGGGACTGGTCTCGGTCGTCGTTCCGACCTACTACCGGAACGATCGGCTCCGAGAAGCCCTCGAAAGCGTGGCGGCCCAGGAGTACGAGCCCGTCGAGACGATCGTGGTCGACAGCGCCGAGGACGGCCACGCCCGGCCGGTCGCCGCGGAGTTCCCGGCGGTCGAGTACGCGTCCACCGACCGCGACGAGGGACCGCAGGCCGCCCGGAGCCTCGGTGCGGAGCGCGCCTCGGGCGAGTACGTCCAGTTTCTCGACGACGACGACCGGCTCGCGCCCGACAAGCTCCGCAAGCAGGTCGCGCTCCTCGACCCGCCAGTCGGCGTCGTTTACTGCGGGATGGACGACGAGGACCGCGGCGAGGTCCTGCCGAACCCCGCGGTCCGGGGCGACGTGCTGGCGTACGCCCTGGAGATGCGGACGTTTCCCTGCATCTACTCCACGATGCTCGTCGACGCCGACGTGGTCGAGGACCTGCTCCCGCTGGGACACCGCCACGGCGCCGACGACACCGCAACCAAGATCGATCTCGCGCTCCGGACCCGGTTCGACTTCGTGGCCGAGCCCCTGATCGTCCGGGGGCGGACCGACACCTCGCTGTCGGCGTCGTGGGCGTATCTGGAGGGTCGCAAGCGAGTGATCGCCGACTTCGACGATATCTACCGCCGGTTCCCGCGGGAGGTCCGCCGGCGCGCGGTCCGGGAGACCTACTCCCAGATCGGCCGGAAATTACTCGACGAACAGGGCTGGTCGCCGGCCGCGACCGTGGCGTTCGCCCGCGCGGCCTACTACACGCCCGACGACCGGGTCGACTACGTCGGGGAGTGTCTCGCGTCGGTGTTCGGCCGGCGAGGGGTTCGGGTCGCCGACCGCCTGCGCTCGTAGCGCCCGCCCGACGCCTCGACTCAGGGCTCTGCGTTCGGCGGGTCGCCGGCGCGCTCGGGGAACTGCTCGGCGACCTGCCGGCGGGTCGCTTCGAGCCCCTCGGAGTTGTCCACGGTGACGTGATCGCGCGCGAGCGGGTCGAACGTCTCGCGGTAGAGCCGGTGGACCTCGAAGTCGGCGTCGCTCTCGTCGCCCTCCCGGCGCTCGATCCGGTCGCGGACCACCGACTCCGCACACTCGACTTTCACCAGCCGGAACTCGGCGCCGAGGTCCGCGGCGAGCGTCGCGAGTCGGTCCCGGCGGCCGGCGTCCTGGAAGGTGCCGTCGAGCACGACGCTCCGGCCGGACCCGACGGTCTCGCGGGCCCGATCGAACAGTTCGTCGTACACCAGCCGGGACTCCTCCTCGGTGTAGTCGGGGTCGGTGAGGAGTTCCTTGCGGACCACGTCGGTCCGGAGGAGCCGGCCGTCGAGCCGGTCGGCGACGGTCTCGGCCACCGTCGTCTTCCCGACGCCCGGCAGGCCACAGACCGCGACCAGCGACTCAGCCATCGATACCACCGTCGGTCGAACGGGCGTGCGCGTCGGCCGCCGCGAGTCCCCGGATCATCCTGACTACCGTGTTCTGGCCGGCGACCCGTTATGAAAGTGGGGCAAACGCGTCGGGCTCACCCGCGCGCCGAGAGCATGTGACGGACGCCCTGAACGAACGGGCCGGGGTCGTCGAGCCGGAGGTAGTCGAAGTTCGGGTGGTCGTAGCACGACGAGAGGATCTCCCACGCGGTGGCGGCGAGCGAGGGCCGCTCGACGTGCGGGGAGTCGTCCCGGAGCACGCTCAGCAGGTAGCCGAGTTCGCCGTACAGGAGGTGGCTCCCGGCGCCGACCTCGTAGCCCGACTCGACCCGGTCGGGACGGTCAGTCGCCGCCAGCCAGTAGTGGAGCGGGAAGTCCGCGCCCGCCCGGACCGTCAACGGAAGCGACTGGTACATCCGGGGGTTGATCTCGGTGAGTACGAACTCGCCGGTCTCGGCGTCGCGCATGTACTCGATGCACGCGACCCCGTGCCAGTCGAGGGCCTCCAGCAGGGTCCGGCCGGCCCGTTCGAGCGCGGGCACGTCGACCGACTCGCGGTAGACGCCGCCCCCGCCGGTGTAGGAGTTGCCCCGGATCTGGCGGTGCTGGAACGTCGAGAGGAGTTCGCCCCGATCACACACCGCCCCAAAGAGGTACTCGTCGCTCGACTCGACGTACTCTTGGACGAGCGGCTCGTGGTGCATCTGCGCGACGAGCGCCTCGCTGTCGGGGCGCTCGCCGGGGCGCAGGTGGGTGACGGTCTTGACCTCCTCGGCCTCGTCGGGGGCGTAGGCGTCGAGGTACTCGTCAGTCAGGAGGTTGTACCGCGACTTCACGATCATCTCCTCGCTCCAGTCGTCGACCTCGCTCAGGAGCCGGGTTTCGGGCACCGCCAGGCCCGCCTGCGCCGCGATCTCGAACAGTCGCTTTCGGTCGTGGACGTTCCGGAGCGTCTCGAGGTCCGGCACGAGGAGCGAGACGTACGCCTCGAACTCCTCGCGGTACTTCGTGAGGACGTAGCTGTCCTCCTCGCGGATCGGGACCACCGTGCGGACGTCGGGACGGGCGGCGATGCCGACCAGCGCGTCCTTGTACGCGAGCAGGTCGTCGTGGGGCGAGGGAATCGTCAGCGCCTCGTCGCAGAACCGCGAGGCGAACTCCGGGACGTCGTCGTGGTGGGACGCGACGATCACGCGGAGCCCGCGGTCCGAGAGCGACCGCAGACACGCGTACGTCGCCGGGTCGTACCCCGTCGGCAGGAGGACGGCGTTTCGGTTCTCGGTCGTCGCCATACCCTCGGGTCGGCGTAGACGCTCATTAAGATAGGGAACCGTTAACTCCGGTTCGGCGGCGCAGGCCGAGCCTACGCTCCGATAGGCGTCGTCTGGGGGCGGTCCCGCGGTGCCTGCGCGACCCGGATCGTGCGAACCGTCCCCAGTCGAACCGCCTGCACTTATACGGGCCCCATTCACACTGGTAGCCATGACCGGAGACGAGCGGCGAATCGAGTCGACGGCGAACGCGGCGAGCGGAGACGAACGCGGCGCGCCGGGACGGACCGGCCCGGAGGGCGACCCATGAGCGGCGAGGCCGGCGCCGACCCGACTGCGAGCGACCTCGACGATCTGCCGGGGCTGGCCGCCGAACTGGTCCGCATCGAGACGGAGAACCCGCCGGGCAACGAGCGGCCCTGCGCGGAGTTCGTCGTCGAGTGGTTCGACCACCGGGGGATCGACGCGACGCTGTTCGAGGAGCCAAGCGCCCAGCGCCCGCAGGCGGTCGCCGAGGTCGGCGACCGCGAGGACGGGCCCACGCTCGTGCTGAACGGCCACACCGACGTGGTGCCCGCCGGCGACCGCGAGGCGTGGACCCACGACCCCTACGCCGGCGCGATCGCCGACGGCCGCCTCCACGGTCGGGGGAGCGCCGACATGAAGACGGGGATCGCGCTCGCGATGGTGACCGCCCGGGACCTCGCGCCAGAGATCGAGTCGGGCGACCTCGACGGCTCGCTGGTGGTCCACGCCGCGATGGGCGAGGAGACCGGCGACCCCGGCACCGCGAGCCTCCTTGAGGCGGGCTACGGCGGGGACGCCGCGGTCGTGCTCGAACCCACCGGCTTCCGGGTCGGCACGCGCGCGAAGGGGGTCGCCACCTTCCGGGTCGGCGTCGCCGGGGCCGCCGCCCACGCCAGCCACCCCGACGAAGGCGCGAACGCGATCGACGCCGCCCGGCCGGTGCTCGACGCGATCGACGAGTACGACGCCCGACTCCGCGAGCGCGTCGACGACCTCGTCGGGCGGGCCTACGCCACGGTCACGGAGCTGTCGGCCGGCACCGATTCGAACATGGCCGTGCTCCCCGAGCGCGCGGAACTGTTGCTCGATCGGCGAATCCTCCCGGACGAACGCTTCGAGGACGTGGAGACGGAGCTCGACGACCTGTTCGCGGGCGTCGAGCGCGAGGCGGGCGTCGAGACCGACCGCGAACTCGTGATGCACTACGCCTCGGCCGGGATCGCCGACGACAGCCCGCTGGCCGAGCGGTTGCGCCGGCTCTCGGCCGACCGGGCCGACGCCCCGACCGAGCCGTGGGGGATGGCGGCCGCGACCGACGCCCGGGAGTTCGTCGAGCGAGGCATCGAGGCCGTCATCTGGGGGCCGGGCGACCTCTCGAAGGCCCACGCGGTCGACGAGTGCATCGACCTCGCGGACGCCGCGACCGGGCTCGAAATCCTGAAAACCGCGACGAGAGAGGTTTTGTCGGAGTCCTAGCCGGGGACCGACGCCAGCAGGTCGACGCCGAACCCGGAGAAACCACAACTATGATCGGACGGCGGTCGGCTCCTGTCGGATATGGTAACGGAGCTCGCACGGCTGTACTCCGAGGCGTTCGCTCCGGAGTACTTCGTCCTCCTCTGTACGATCGCGCTCGTCGGACACGAGTGGCGACGGCGGCGGTTCGGTCCCGCCGGACTCGCCGGACGCGCGCTCGCCGTCGTCGCGGGATGGGCGGTCGCGTTCGCCATCTACGAGTCGACCGGCGCGGTCTTCGAGTCGGTGCCGTCGTGGGGCGAGGACTTCACGGGGAGCGTCGGGCTCGGGGTCGGGATCCTGCTGATCGGGATCGTCTGGCGCCTCCGAGAGTGGGGCCGACACGTCCCGCGGTTCGCGGCGCTCCTGCTCGGGGTCACCGTCGTCCACGTCGCGATCACGCCGTTCTGGGACGTTTCGAGTCACGTCGCGTACGCCGTCGCGCCCGCCGGCTACCTCGTCTCTGCGGACCGCCGGTTCTGGCCGCTGCTCGCGGTAGCGATCGGAATGGTGGCGGCCCGACCGCTGGCGGGGGCTCACACCTGGCTCCAGTCGATCGGTGGGTTCGCGCTCGCGGCGGCGTTCATCGCGGGCCTCAGCTACCGGGTCGGTCGAACCGGCGGGGCGGCGGCACCCGACCGAGCGACCGCCGATCGAGAGTAACTACGGATCGAGCGACACCGTCGAGAGGCCGGCATCGAGGTCCTCGACGTGGTCGTTGAACGCCGCCACGAATCCCGAGACGTCCCCCGCGAGCCGGCGCACGTCGCGGGCCGAGGGCTGTTCGTACTGCGAGAGGAGATAGACCCCGCCCTCGCCGCCGACCCGGAGGTAGCTCGCGCCGTCGACGTCCCACTTGAGTTCCCACCGGGTCCCATCGACCCGCGCCGCGAACGTGCCGTACTCGTCGGCCTCGTACCGGGAGAGTTCGAGCGCCATCCGATCGGCCGCGTCCCGGATCGCGCCGAGCACCCGGTCGCGCTCGGCGACGACCGACTCGGTCGAGGCCACCTCGGGGAACTCGTCGGCCACGTCGTCGAGGACCCCGGAGAGCGACCCGACGTAGTCGTTGTACGCCGCCACGAACGCGTCGTAGTCCTCCATGGCGGTCGCGAGTGCGTTGGGGTCGGGCGGATGCTTGGTCGAGACCACGTACGTCTCGGTCCGACCGCCGTCGAACAGGAGAAACTGGAGCGCTCCGGCCTCGTACTTGACCGTCCACTCGCCGCGCTCGGTCTCGAAGCTCCGCTTGCCGTAGTCGCCGCCGTGCAACAGCGCGAGTTCGCGCGCGATCGTCCCGGCGTGGTCGGCCACGCGCGCGACGACCTCGTCGCGGCGCTCGGCGACCGCCTCGGTCGATGCGGGGTCGCGGTCGGTGGGTTCGGTCATCGTCGACCGAACGCACTCGCAGGGGTTAACGACTGTGACCTGCGCCGGCTACCGGAACTCCCGGTGGAGCGCCAGCCCCTCCTCGTCGAGGACGCCCCCGACGACCGGGATCTCCCGGCCGCGGCGCTCGAAGATTTCGCCGCAGGGGACGCTCTCGGGCCCGCCGAACGCCTCGGCGAGGGCGGCGGCCGAGACGCTGTACACGACGCCGCCCAGTCCCGCGATGGCGATCGCGCCCGCGCACATGGGGCAGGGCTCGGTGCTGGTGTACATCACCGCCTCCGCCCGCTCGCCGGCGTCGAGTTCGCGAGCGGCGCGACGCGCCAGCGTGAGTTCCGGATGGAGCGCGATGTCGTCGTCGGTGTGCTCGCGGTTTGTCTCTTCCATCACCACGTCGCCGTCCCGGACGAGCACCGATCCGTACGGGCCGTCGCCCCGGTCGCCGGCCCGTCTGGCGAGCCGAATCGCTCGCCGGACGTGCGGTTCGTGATCGCGTTCGTCGAGTGAGCTCACGCCTCAGCAATCGGAGGCGACCGACAGAAACGTTTGGGTGCGACGGGGCGAGACGGGATCGGAGTCAGTCCGAGCCGAACATGTCCCGCATCATCGGGTGCATCTCCATCAGCTGCTCCTCGGCGATCTCCTCGTAGATCTTGTACGTGATCGAGACCGTCAGCAACAGCCCCGTCCCGGAGACGTCGCCGATGGTGCCGAGCATGTTCGCCATCACCGCGAGCAGACCGACCAGCGCGCCGCCGATGACGGTGACCTGCGGGATGTATCGCTCCATCACCTTCTCGATGACGCCGGTGTTCTGGCGGAAGCCGGGGATCTGCATCCCGGAGTTCTGGATCTGCTTGGCGGTGGCCTCCGGGCCCATGTCGGTGGTCTCGACCCAGAAGATGGCGAAGATGGCGCCGCCGATCACCATGAAGGTGAGGTCTACCGCGACCCGGATCATGATCTGCCACGGCTCCTGGGTCGCGCCCGCCGCCCACCACATCCACTGCTGGGGCGACTGTACCGGCGCGAGGTAGTAGAACAGCCCGCCGGTCGGCTGGCCCTGGCTGTACTGGCCGAGCCACGCGGGCATAGCCCCGAGCTGGCTGTTGAGGATGCGCCCGAGGAACTGGATGTTCATCTGGAGCGCCCGGACGAGGATCATCGGCAGGACGCTCGCGTAGATGAGCTTCACCGGGAACCGACCCCGCGCGCCCTTCACGCGGGCGTGGCTGAGCGGGATCTCGACCCGGACGCTCTCGGCGTACACGACGACCGCGAAGATGAACACCGTCGTGAAGATGGCGAGGATGCCACCCGGCCCGGTCAGGAGGTACTGGATGCCGTCGCCGGTCAGCAGCGAGGGCATGTTCTGGGCGCTCCCCGAGACGATCCCCCACCAGGTCGCGAGCAGGCCGGTCCGCTCGCCGAGCCCGGGCCACGCGAACAGGCCGCCGATGAGCCGCTGGCTCACGCCGGCGATGATGAACAGCCCGATCCCGGAGCCGACGCCCCACTTGCTCACGATCTCGTCCATGAACAGGATGAGGATCCCCCCGACGGCGATCTGGGCGAAGATGAGCCACTTGACGCCCCCGAGGCCGATCCCGAGGCTCTGGGCGACCTGCGGGTCCGCGGGCAGGAAGTTGCCGGCGAACACCATCGGCAGGCCGGTCAGGAAGATCATCACGACCACCAGCAGCTTCTGGAGGCCCTGATAGAGGATCTGATCGCGGGGGTCGTCGGTGTCGAGCCCGAGCAGGTCGGCACCGCCGAGCAGCTGCAACACGATGCTCGCGGTGACGATCGGTCCGATACCGAGCTGGAGGATGGTCCCCTGCCCGCCGGCCAGGATCGACCGGAACTGGCCGAACACGTCGGCAGTCTCGTTGGCACCGTACAGGAAGATGTTCGTGAGGAAGAAGTACAGGACCAGCACGCCCGCGGTCCAGCCAAGCTTTCGCTTGAACGGGACGTGGCCCTCCGGCCGTCTCACGGAGGGCATCCGGCTGAGGACTGGTTCGGCCGTCTCTTTCCAACTCATATATCGCAATACATCGGACGGGGGCTTGTATGTGCTTCGCTTTGGACCACGTTCGATCCCCGGAAGACGCCGCGTCTATTCGTCACGAATCCGGTAGGACAGCGGCGCACGCGCCGGTCGAGCTCGCCGCCGAAAGACGACTACGGCTGGCGCTCGCCGTCGAAAAAGAACGGAAAAACTCCGAGACGTTACTCGTCGTCGGCGTCTTCGTCGTCTTCGTCCTCGGCGCGCTCGCTGAGGACCGCCTCGCCGCCCTCCTCCTCGATGAGCTCGACCGCGCTCGCCGAGAAGGCGTCGGCGGTGACTTCGAGCTCGTTGCGGACCTGGCCGTCGCCGAGCAC
The DNA here is from genome assembly GCF_004521895.1 of Halorussus marinus. Classification (NCBI taxonomy): domain Archaea; kingdom Methanobacteriati; phylum Methanobacteriota; class Halobacteria; order Halobacteriales; family Haladaptataceae; genus Halorussus; species Halorussus marinus. Next base: position 135,198 of record NZ_SBIR01000007.1, on the reverse strand, counting down.
CTTGACGGCGTCGGCGTCCCAGCCGTCGTCGACGATGTCGCGAGCGTCGAGTCGGTAGCCCGAGTCGGTCTCCTCGGCGTCGCCGTCGGCGGCCAGCAGGGCCGCGTCCTCGTCGAGCTTCTGGACGGTGACGGTCAGGACCTCCTCTTTGACCTTCTCCGGCCGGGAGAAGCCGTGCTTGCCGAGCGGTTCGTAGTTGTGGAACTCGTGTTTGTCGCGTCCCGCGCGCCCGCGGCCGCCGCGGTTGCCGGCGCCGCGCCGGTTCTTGTGCGTGCCGCCGCCGTGGGTGCGAGAGCCGCGCTGTCGTCGTTTCTTGTCCGTCATGGTTATCGCATCGCCTTGAGGAGCGCGTCGATCTCCTCGGTGTCGTGCTTGCCGAGTTCGCCGCCCTCCACGACGGGGTGTTTGAGCCCCTCGTGGCCGCCCCGCGGCGGGTGGAGGCGAAGGACCGGTGCGAGTCCCTGCTCGCGCAGGGTCGTCTCGTCGTCGAGCAGTGCCGACGCAAGGTCGCTGACGCCGTCGTAGTCGGTGTTGTCCGCGACCCACTCGTCGTCGACGTCGGCCGAACCCTCGGCGGGCTCGGCGCGCTTCTCAAGCAGGGTTTCGAGCACGTCTTGGCTCGGTTCGCCGTACGCGGTGTAGTCGTTGACCTTCGTGATCATCCCGCGGTAGGCGTCGCCGTCGGGGACCAGCGCGCAGTGGTTCACGCGGTGGATGTTGAGCATCTCCAGGGTGTCCTGGATGTCCCCGCTCATGTCGACTTCGCCCCGAATCTGGACGACCGCCTTCATGAGTCGGCTACCTCCTCTTCGAAGTCCACCTGACCTCGCGGGCCGCGCGACTCGGCGGCGTTCTCCAGGGCGTTGTAGGTCGCCTTGGCGAGGTTGAGCGTGGTGCGGGTGTTGCCGTGGCTCTTGGTCCAGGCGTTCTCGACGCCGCCCAGTTCCAGAATCTTCCGGACGGTGTCGGTCGCCGCGAGTCCCAGCCCGGTCGGGGCGGGGATCAGTTCGACCTCGACCGAGCCGGCCTTGCCGGTCGTCCGGCGGGCCAGCGAGTGGGGTCGGTCGCTTCGGTCCTCCCACGACCCGGCGCCGCGGTTGACCTTGATGAGGTTGAGCTTCGCGATGTCGATCGCCTTCTGGATGGCCCCGCCGACCTGATCGTCGCGGCCCTCCGCGTAGCCGACGTAGCCGTCGCGGTTACCGATCGCGACGACGCATCGGAACTTCACGCGGCGACCGGAGTCGGTCATCCGCTGGACCATGTTGATGTCCAGTACCTCGTCTTCGAGCCCCGGCAGGAGCTGGTCGACGAGTTCGGACTCCTTCAGCGGGAGGCCGGAGTTGAGGGCGTCCTCCATCGTGTCGATCTCGCCCTCGGCGACTTTGCGGCCGAGACGGGTCTGGGGTTCCCAGCCGTCGTGGTTTGCACACATGTGTTAGTCCTCCTGTAGCGTTTCGAGCACGTCGTCGAAGTGCTCGGGCAGTTCCGTCGCGTCGAACTCCCCGCTGTAGAGGGGCTCGTCGCGCTGTTGGGCGTACTCGGCGATGTGTTCGCCGCGGTTACGCGACCAGTCGGCGAGCACCGACTCGTTGTGGGGGATCTCGAGGCCGGCGTCGATAGCGCCCTCCTGCACCGCGAAGGCCTTGTTGCCGGGCGTCGCGGTGTTGAGGCCGATGTCGAGCACCGCCTCCTCGTACCCCGCGTCGAGCGCACGCTTTCCGAGCAGGTACCCCGTGAGGTACGCGCTCGGGAGATTGCCCGTGGGGGCCTCCCAGCCGTACTCCTCGAGGTCGCCCGAGAAGGCGCTCGCGACTGTCTCGTCGCCGTCCGGACCCATCGTGACCAGCTGCGCCCTGACGTGCTTGTTGCTCTTGCGAGCGACCAGCCGGGGCTTACCGGATTTCAGCAGGCGCAACCGCTGATGGTAGTTGGTCCGGACCTCGCGGCGACGGCGCATCGGCACCGTGTATCGTGGTCCTGTTGCCATGGTTAGTAGTTACTCTCGATGTAGTTCAGCAGATACCGGACGCTCCGGAACTCGCCGCCTTTCGCCTTGTCGTAGAGGTCGCGGTACTGCGACTGGGTGATCTCACCCTCGGCGCGGAGTTCCTTGAGCTTCCGGCGCTGTGCGCGGATCGTCTTCTGCCACTGTTCTTTCTCGTTCTGGCGACCGCCCGCCTTCCCCTTGCGGGTGCCGGGGCCGGTCTGGTGCCCGTAGTCGCGCTTTTGCTTGCGCTTGCGGGCGCGACCGCGGGAGTTGCCCTTCTTGTCCTTGGCCCGAATCGTGCCGTCCTCGACGAGTTCGCGGATGTCCTCGCGGGTGATCGCCTCCGCGATGTCGCCCTGCGCGTCGGGGTCGAACCAGACGCGGTTCTCGCCGACGTCGAGCACGTCCGAGGCGAGTCGCTTCTGTGCGTTCAGGTCAGTCATTCGTCGACCTCCACTTCCTCGTAGGTCGGGTTCAGGACGCGGACGCCCTGGTCTTCTGCCTGTTCTTCGATGCGCTCGCGCTTGCGGGCGCCGACCTTCGAGGCGATGCGGACCGCCTCGCGGTCGCCGTCGACGCCCTCGAGGTCGTCGACGTTGTGGACGCGGACTTCCTCGAAGCCGCTGGGGTGCTTGCCGCGCACCGCCTTCGGCGTGCGGTAGCCCGCCTCGACCTTCGGGCCCTTGCCCTTGATGCCGCGGCGCTGTTTCGACAGCGTCCCCTTCGGACGCCGCCACGAGGTCGGGGTGCGCTTTTTCTTGTGGTAGTCCTGACGGTTGAACTGCGGTTTGCCCACGCGCTTGCGCTGGGCGAGCAGTTCCTCCTCGCGCTCGGTGAGGTCGGGCGTCTTGTCGACCAGCCCGCGGGGCTGGAGTTCGGTCTCGACCTCCTCGGCCTCGGCCTCGTCGGCTTCGGTCTCGTCTTCTTCGATCTCTGCCTCGGTCTCGTCCTCGACTTCGAGCCCGCCCACGTCCGCCTTGATGCGGGCCGCGAGGGCGTTCCCGATGCCTTCGACCTCGGCGAGCTCGTCCTGACTGGCCGCCTTGACGTCCTCGACGGCGTCGAAGCCGGCCTCGCGCAGCGAGTCGGCCTTGCTCGGGCCGACGCCGCTGATGTCTTCAAGCTCTTGGGGTTCGTCTGCCATTCGTTAGACACCTCCAGTCTGGGGCTTCTCGGTGATGTAGACGCCGTCCTGGAACACGCGGGTGTCCTTGTCCTGCACGCGGGTCAACTGCTCGATGTCCGCGGCGGTCTGGCCGACGTCCTCGATGCTCGGGCCGCTGAGACGGACGACCTCGTCGTCCACGTCGACGGTCGTGTCGCCGTGAACGTCGGTCCGTCGCGGGGCTTTCTCTCCGAGGAAGTTCTCGATGACGACCTCGTCGCCCTCGGCGCGGACCTGCATCGGGAAGTGAGAGTAAAACACCTCCATGGTGTACTCCCAGCCCTCGGTCACGCCGTGGAACATGTTGCGAACGTGGCTCTCGAACGTGCCGACGGTCGCGTTCGTCTTCGCGTCGTTCTCCTCGCTCTCGATGACCACCGAGCCGTCGTCCGTTTCGACGGTCACGTCGGGGTACCAGAGGCGTCGGGTGACGGCGCCGTTCGGACCCTCGACGGTGAGTTCGAGGTGGTCCATCTCGGCGGTTACCTCGTCCGGAATTTCCAGTTCTACTCGTGCCATTGTTAGTACACGTAGGCGATGATCTGGCCACCGACGCCGCGCTCGCGGGCCTCGTAGTGGCTCATGACGCCGCGGCTGGTCGTGACGACGAGCGCCCCGTAGTCCCGGGCGGGGAGGAACCGCTTCTCCCACTTCTCGAACTCGTCGGCCCCGGCCGAGTACCGGGGCTTGACCGCGCCGCACTCGTTGATTGCGCCTTTCAGTTCGACCTCGAACTCTCCGGCTTTACCGTCGTCGACGAACTCGAAGCCGTCGATGTACCCTCGGTCGTAGAGGACTTCGAGTACGCTGCCGATCTCGTTCGAGGCGGGCTGTACCGTGTGGCTCAGATGCCCGACGCTCTCGGCGTTGTCCACGCCCGAGAGTGCGTTGGCCAGCGGATCGTTTCCTGCCATGGTTATCGGTACTTCTTGAATCCCATGCTTCGGGCGATCTCGCGGAAGCACTGGCGACACAGATTGATGTCGTACTTGCCGACCAGTCCCTGCTTGCGGCCACAGCGCTGGCACTCCTCGATCTGGCCAGTGCGTTTGGCCGCGTGCTCTCCCGTCGCGTCGGATTCGGTTTCGCTTTCGCTCATTGCTCTATCTCCACGTCGAAGTTGGCTTCGAGGTACGCGATGGCGTCCTCTGCGCTCAGTCGATGACCCGACGGAATCGAACGGGTCACCTTGTCTCGCTTCGAGACACGGTAGCCGGGGCGGACGAGGTTGACCGTCACGTCGAGCCCGTAGATGCCGACGTTGGGGTCGTACTCCTGGCTCGGGAACTCGGTGTGCTCCTCGATGCCGAAGCTGAAGTTCCCGGTGTCGTCGAACTGCCCGGCCGAAACGTCCGCGATGGGGAGTGCCGTCTCGAGGAACTCCTCGGCCTCGTCGTCGCGCAGGGTGACCTTCGCGCCGATCGGGTCGCCCTGCCGGATGCCGAACTCGGGCTTGGTGGCCTTCGCCTGCGTCCGAACGCTCTGCTGGCCGGTGACGTCCTCGATGATCTCCTCGGCGTCCGCGAGCGCGCGGCCGCCCTCGCCGACGCCCATGTGGACGACGATCTTCTCGATGGTCGGCTCCCGCATCTCGTGGAAGTCGGCCTGCGACTCGCTCATTCGTCGTCACCTCCGTCCTCGGAGCTCTCGTCGTCAGAGGCGGCGTCCGCCTCGTCGCCGACGAAGTTCTCGTCGATGACGACGACGTACTCCTCGACCGTCTCGAACGAGTCGTCGCCAGCGTCGACCACGACGTTGTTCGAACCGCTGCCGGGAGTGGTCTGGATCTCGTCGACCTCGCCGATGTCGCCGGCGTGGGACCCCCGAACCGCGGTCACGAGGCTCCCCTCTTCGTAGGGGAAGTGGGCGACGATCTCGCCGTCGTCGTTGTCGATGACGATCGAGTCTTTGGCGGCGTACTCGTCGTCCTCGACGAGCAGGTTCTGCCCGTCGTGGAGGTTGAGCTGCGTCCGGCCGCCGGCGACCTTCGTCTTGTCCTCGATCTTCGAGAGCTTGCTGTCGGCGTCCGCGGCGTCGATGGGGGTCAGCGCGAGCCGACCGCCCTCGTCGGGGAACACCCGGTAGTACTCGTCGCGCTCGGTGAACGCCAGGATGTCGAACATCCCGATGGGACGGTCCTCGGCGACGTTCGCGTCGCCGTTGACCAGCACCGTGCCCTGTTCGAGCGCGTAGCGGGCTTCCTTCCGCGACGCGACGTAGCCCAGCACGTCCCGCAGCACGATCAGCAGCGGGACGCCGTCCTCGCCGTGGGGGCCTTGGGCCTTCACGGTGAACGTCTCGGTCTTGCGCTCGACCGGCCAGGACTTCGGAACGGAGAGTCGTTTCTGGTGGTTGCTCATTCGTCGTCACCTCGGAGGCGCGCCTCGCGCACGTCGTCCTCGAGGTCGAGGTCGGTCACGCGGAGGTTGCTCGCGTCGAGCGCCCGGGGCACTTCCTCCCCGTCTGCCTTCTCGGTCGTCACGTCCTCGACGCGAACGACCGCGTCGCGGAGGTCGACGTCGATGACTTCGCCTTCTTCGCCGGCGTAGTCACCGCGCATCACCTCGACGGTGTCGCCCGCGTTGACCCGGACGCGCCGGGTGTCGAACTCCTCGCGGAGGTCGTCGGACAGCGTGGCGTTGACCTGCTTGTGACGCTCGTGGAGCGAGGCGCTTTCGGTCTGGTTTCGCTGTTTGCGTGGTTGTTCAGTCATACTATCATCGTAGCCGTGCTCGCGATCGAGCCGAACCGTTCGGCGACTTCCCGCGCGATCGGACCCTTGATCTCGGTCCCGCGGGGCTCTTCGACGTCGTCGATGATGACGGCCGCGTTGTCTTCGAACTTGACGCGGGTGCCGTCGGGGCGACGGATGGGCTTGCGCTGGCGGACGACGACCGCCTCCAGCACCTGCCGGCGCATCTCGGGGGTACCCTTCGTGACCGAGACGGTCACCTTGTCGCCGATCCCCGCCTTGGGGTGTCGGCTCTTGGTGCCCGAGTAGCCGGAGACGCTGATGACCTTGACTTCGCGCGCGCCGGTGTTGTCGGCGCAGGTCAGCAGCGAGCCCTTCGCGAGGCCCTGCGTGACGTCAGCCTTCAGTGCCTCCATCAGTCTTCGCCCTCCTCGTCGGTTTCGGCGTGTTCGGTGCCGCCCGCTCCGAAGTCCTCGGTCGTGTCGAGGGTCTCGACGACGACGTGGGACTTCGTCTTCGAAAGCGGTCGGGTCTCTGCGATACGAACCGTGTCGCCGACTTCCAGGCCGAGGCACTCCGGCGCGTGAGCCGGAACGCGGGACCGGCGTTTCATGTACCGGTCGTACTTCGGCACCGGAACGTCGTACTCTCGCTCGACGATCACGGTCTTGTCCATGTCTGTGGAGGCGACCTCTCCTTCGAGGGTCTGTCCGCGCACGGAAAGCGTTCCGTGGAAGGGACAGTTCTCGTCGGAGCAGGTCTCCTCCGGTTCTGTTACGTTCAGTCCTATTGCCATCTGGATTCACCTGCCTTCTCGGTGCGTAGTTCGGGTCGTGAGAGCAGTCGCGCGCCATCCACCGTAACGTAGGCCACGCCCTCGCAGTGACCAGACTGACCGGAGCGACCTCCGGCAGTTTCCGATCCCCGTTTGGACGCGGTCCCCGACTCCTTGGCGGCGCCGTCACGCGAGACGCGACGGGGCTCCGAGCGCGGCCCGGAGCAGTCGGCGGGTTCATCTGTGAGCGCGAACTCGAACGTCGAGCCCTGCTTTTGCACCTGCCGCACCCGATCGGCCGACGCGACGCTCAGCGTGGCCCGCGTCTCGGCGACCACCCGGCCCTCGATTCCGACGAGGTCCGGATTGGCCGCGTCCACGACGCGGACCGACAGCCCGTTGAGCTCGTGTCGCGTCAGCGTTTCGGGTGTGAGTGGCATGTTATTCGTCGTCTTCGTCCAGGTCGCCTTCCTCGCGCTGGACCGTCTTGATGCGCGCGATGGTCCGGCGCAGTTCCTGGAATCGGCCGGGGTCCTCGGGCGCGCCACCCGCGGCCTTCACGGCCTTCGCGTTGAGCAGTTCGGTCTCGAGCTCTTCGAGCTCGGATTCGCGCTCTGCCGGAGTCATGTCGCGGATCTCCTCGACGTGAACGATCGCCATTATTCGTCACCCTCCTCGTCGGAGTCCATCTCGTCCATGAGCTCCTCGGCTTCCTGTTCGACCTCTTCTTCGAGTTCGTCGAGCTCCTCTTCGACCGACTCGTCGGCCTCGGCGTCCGCGTCGGACTCCTCGTCCGTCGCGGTCTCCTCTTCGAGGACCTCCTCGACGACCTCTTCGTCGACTGCCTGCTCGTCGGACTCGTCGGCGTCTTCGGCCGCCTCGTCGGCGCCGAGCTCTTCGAGTTCTTCGTCGGTCGGCTCGTCGAGCAGTTCCTCGACCGACTCGTTGGCTTCGACGGCCTCCGGGACGACCTCTTCGGGGCTCGCGCCCTCGTGGATCTCGAAGTCGTCGGGGAGGTCGGCGCCCGGCGGGATGATCTTGACGTCCACGCCGATAGTGCCGAGCTTCATCACCGCGACGCCCTGACCGTGGTCGACGATGTCCTCGGCGGGTTCGCCGTTGTGCTTGATGTAGCCGCGGTTGAACTTCTCGACGCGCGAACGCGCCCCGGACACCTTGCCCGAGAGGACGATCTCGGCGCCGAGCGCGCCCGCGTCCATGATTCGGTCGATGGTGGTGTGGCCGGCCTTCCGGAAGTACCAGCCGCGTTCGAGGGCGTTTGCGAGCCGGTCGGCGACGATCCGGGCGTTCAGGTCGGGCTCGTCGACCTCCTGAACGTCGATCTGCGGGTCGTCGAGGTCGAACCGCTCCTCGAGCTGGGTGGTGATCTTCCGGATGTTCTTGCCGCCCTTGCCGATGACCATGCCGGGCTTCTCGGCCTTCAGCACGATCTGGGTTCCCATCGGGGTCTTGGCGACGTCCATGCCGCCGTAGCCGGCGCGCCCGAGTTCGTCGCTGAAGAACTCGTCGATCTGGGAGCGCTGGAGCCCGTCTTCGATGAACTGGTGTTCGTCCGCCATTACTCGTCAGCCTCCTCGAGGATGAGTTCGACGTCTACTTCCATGGTGTTCCACGCGCTCGCGCGACCCATCGCGCGGGGCTTGCGGCCCTGGACCTCGCCGACCTTGTGGGCGGCGACGTGCATGATCTCCATCTCCTCGCCGTCGAAGCCCTGCTCGTCGGCGTTGTTGACCACGTTCTCGATGAGGTCGAGAAACGCCGAACTGGCCTTCTCGGGGTAGCGACCGGCGTCCCAGCCGTCGATGTCGCTTCGGTGGCCCACGCCGCTGTTGTGGGACTTGAACGGCACCGACCGCTCGCCGTCGATGACCTGCTGGAGGTAGTCGACGGCGTCGGCGGCGGTCATGCCCTTGATCTCGCGGGCGATGGCCTTGCTGTGCTTGTGACTCATGTGCCGCTCCCGGAGCATCCCCTTGGCGGTGGTGTCCGGGTCGGCCTCGACGCTGTAGCTGATTCCCATGATTTACTTGAGTGGCACGAACTTCGAGGAGCGGGTCGCCCCGATACCGGCCTGTCCGTGTTCGACCGAGGTTCGGGTCAGCTGGAACTCGCCGAGGTAGTGGCCGAGCATCTCGGGCTCGACGCGCACGCGCTCGAAGCTCTGACCGGTGTACACCGCGAACGTCTTGTCGACGAACTCCGGGAGAATCGGCATGTTCCGCAGGTGAGTGCGGATCGGGTCGTTGGCCGTCTCCTCCTCGCCGGCCTCGCGGGCCTCTTCGAGCAGTTTCTGCTGCTCGGTGGACAGGCCCCGCTCGATAGTTCGCCGCTGGCGTGCGGGAAGCAGTTCCGCGACTTCGTCGATGTCCATCTCCTGCAACTCGTCTAGCGTGTGACCGCGGAAGGTGAACTCACCCTCGCGGCCGGTTCTGTACTCGCCTTCGCTCATGTTAGTTCCCTCCTCGTCCCGTTCGTCGAGACGAGATGTCCCCGACCTTGCGGCCCGGCGGCGCGTTCCGCGAGACCGACTTCGGTCGGCCGGGGTGCTGGCGGCCACCGCCGCCGAACGGGTGGTCGACGGCGTTCATCGCGACGCCGCGCACGTTCGGCCACTTGGTGCCCCGCGCTTTCATCTTGTGGTGCTTGTTCCCGGCCTTGACCATCGGCTTCTCGGTCCGGCCGCCGCCGGCGACCACGCCGATGGTGGCCCGGCAGTCGGGCGAGAGCCGCTTGACCTCGCCGCTCGGGAGTTCGACGACCGCGGCGTCGCGGTCGTGGGTGATGAGGCTCGCGCTCACGCCGGACGCGCGGGCGAACTTTCCGCCGTCGCCCGGACTGCTCTCGACGTTACACACCGGGACGCCTTCCGGAATCTCGGCGAGCGGGAGCGTGTTGCCCTGCTTGATCTCGGCGCTGACGCCGATCTGGAGTTGCTCGCCGATCCCGACGCCCTCGGGCACGAGGATGAGCCGCTGGTCGCCGTCGTCGAACTCGACGGCCGCGACCGGCGCGCTCCGGGCCGGGTCGTGTTCGATGTCCACGACCGTCCCCGAGACCACGTCTCGCTCTTCGGGCTTTTTGTGCGTGAGGTCCGCCTTGTACCGGTGCGACGGGGCTCGGAACGTGGAGGTCCCGCGACCGCGTCGCTGTCCTTGAATTCGTCGTCCCATGTGTCAGAACACCCCGATTCTCGAGGCGACTTCCTGCGCGTCGTCGTCCTCCGAGAGTGTCACCGTGGCCTTCTTGTCGCCGTTCATGGTGACCTGCGTGTTGATCTTCTCGACGGTGACCTCGTACTGGTCCTCGATCTCCTCGCGGATCTCGGGCTTGTCGGCGTCGAGGTGGACGATGAACTGGAGCTTGTTCTTGAAGTCCATCTCGTTCATCGCCTTCTCGGTGACCCACGGGTACTCGATGATACCGCTCATCGGTCGGCCACCTCCTCGATCGCGCTCTCGGTCCAGACGGTGAGTCGGCCGGCGTCGGCGCCGGGCGCGAGGTCCTCGGTGTTGACCTCGCGGGCGGTCGCCACGTCGGCGCCCGCGAGATTGCGGGCGGCCTTCGAGGGCTCGCTACTGGTCACGAACAGGACCGACCGGGGCGTGTTGTACTTCCGGCCGCGGGTCGTCCCCTGACCGGCCCGGATCGAGCGGTTCTCCTCGGCGCGCTCGACGTCGGCGTCTGCGCCGACCGCTTCGAGGAACGAGACGACTTCCTTGGTCTTCACGAGGTCCTCGAAGTCGTCGCTCACCACGAGCGGCAGGTCGAGGTCGTCGTCGAACTGATGGCCGCGCTCGGCCACACGGTCGGCGTCGGCGGTCGCGGCGACCGCACTCCGCACCGCCTGCTTGCGCTCTTTGGTGTTGATGTCGAGCGAGCGATCCTTCTCTTCTTTCGGCGGGTGGGCCTTGCGACCCCCGACGGCCTGCGGGACCCGGGCGGCCTCGCCGTTCGTTCGGGGAACGTGGGCCATGCCCCGGCCGCTGCCGGGCGACTCCGCCGAGGTCCGCATCCCGGCGTAATCGTCGGCGCCGTAGTCCTGCTTTCGGTTTGCCTGAGCGGCGAGGACGGCGCGCTCGATGAGGTCCGTCCGGACGGTCGTCTCGAACACGTCCGGCAGGTCCACACTGCCGTCTTCCTCGCCGTCGAGGTTTCGGATAGTTGCTTGCATGGTTTATCCCTGGTTGGATTCGGTGCTCACGTACCGCACCTCGGGGTCGAGGCGCGGTTGGTCGTTCGGTCGGACGGCGGGACGGAAGCGCAGGAGGCGCTTGTCCGGGCCGGGCACCGAGCCTTTGACCAGCGCGTACTCGCCGTCGACCTCGCCGTAGTTGACGAAGCCGCCGTCGACGTTGATGTCGTCGCCCTCGCCGAGGTCGACGAGGCGCTTGTTGAGTTCGGTGCGCTGGTGGTAGCCGGTCTGGCCCTGCTGGGGGACGGTCGAACGCACGCGGGAGGGGTTCCACGGGCCGAGGTTACCGATCCGGCGCCGCCAGCCCTGCCGGGCGTGCTTGCCCTTGCGCTTCTGGACGCCCCACCGCTTGACGGGGCCCTGCGTTCCTTTCCCTTTGGTCACGCCGCTGACGTCCATGTACTCGCCCGCGCGGAACACGTCGTTCATCGCGTGTTCCCCGCCGTCGTCGAGGAGATCGAGCGCGAAGTCGACGCGCTCGTCCAGCGACCCGCCGCCGACGCGAGTCTCCATCACGTCGGGCTTCTTCTTGGGGACGCTGGCGATCTCGCTCGGGACGGTGTGGGTGACGACCCGGAGGTCCGCGACGTCGCCGTCCGCGACTGCTTCGCGCAGTTCGTCGGCGGCGGCGTCGGTGTCGTACTCCTTCGGGACGTCGAGGGTGCGGTCGAGTTCCTCGTGGAACTCTCCGCCCCACACTTCCGTCAGCGGCTTCTTGCCGTACGGCGTCTGCTCGTAGGCTCGCAGTGCGACCGCTCGCATCGGCGGCGTCTCCACGATGGTGACGGGCACGGTCTCCTCCATCCCCTCGCGCGGGGAGTCGGACTCGTCGTTGACCATCACCACATGGGTCATGCCGGCCTTGTAACCCGCGAAGCCCTGGAGCGACGGACTGCCGTCGCCGTCGGGCCACGAGTTGAAGCGCGGAACCTCGCTGGCCGCACGCGTGCGGGGGCCGAACCCTAGCGAACCTTTTCGTGGTCTGCTTGTTTCTGGCATCGTATCACTTCTCTTTGAGGTTCAGGCAGGCGAGGGCGGCGAACATCGCTTCTTCGGTTCGCACGACCTCGCTGCCTTGATTCGGAACCGCGTTGACCCAGAGGTCGAACCGGCCGGGTGCGCCCGATTCGACTCCGGACTCCGCGTCCGCCTCGTCCTCGCGGCCGTCGCCCGGGTCGCCGAGCGAGTCGACCGAGAGGTCGAGTATCTCCGGCAGGCCGCGACCGGGCGAGCCGAAAGCGACGGTCATCCCGTCGTCGGCTGTGCGGCCGACCAGTTCGGTCAGCCGCCCGGTCGTCAGTTCGACCCCGTGGCGGGACGTCGCGATGCGAACGCCCGCGTCGTCGCGGTCGAGGGCCGCCGGGAGGTCCGTGCGCGTCACTCCGAACCCCGGGAGGGGTTCGTCGACGAGCTTCGCACGGACCGGACTTCGCGAAGAGATCCTGACGGTGACGCGCTCCCCCTCTTCGACCGCCATTTTCGGCGGTGCGACGAGGGAGATCGGGTGTTGCAGTCCGCAATTGACCCGAACGCGCCCTTCAGGTCCGACCTCGGTCACGATTCCCTGTCTTAACGACCCCGAACCCTCGGATTCGGAGCCGGTCAGCGACGGGCCGCGGAGCGGCGGTAGGACGCCCGCGTACTCCAGTTCGTCGCGCTTGCCGAATACCTCCTTTCGGAGGTAGGGCGGCGTCGCGGCGTATTCCAGCACGGTGCTTACGAACCCGCCGCCCCAGTGGCGTTCGCCGTCGGGATCCGGAAAGACCCCGAGGCGATCGGCCCGGAACACCATCGCCGCGCGGGCGACGTAGCCGAGCTTGCGAGTTGCCTCGCGTTTGTCCTCGGCTTCCCGGACGAGGGACGACGGAACGAGTACGCTGACGGTCATACCGTGACGCTTCGACGGCCGGTCACTAGACTGTAGCGAATCGTACCGGCTTGGGTCGTAAAAGGGTGCCGCTTCTCGTCCGGCGGTGGGAGGCGCTCACAAAGTCGCTCGCGCCGGAACTCGGCGATTGAACCGTGGTACCGGGCCTCGCTCTGCCCGCGATTCGGAAGCCTTATTTAGTATCCTCCGGTTATGTGTGAATGCAGACGAAGGCCCGCAGGGCGCCGGTAGTGTAGTGGTATCACGTGACCTTGCCATGGTCGCAACCTGGGTTCAAATCCCAGCCGGCGCACTTCTCTCCGATCCGCTTTTCGCCGAGTTACGTCTCCGACAACCCCACCGTTCTCTCACGCTTCGACAGACGCCCGAGAGCCCGTGGCGGCTCACGAGGACTCGCGCCAGGCGGCCACCGCGGCGCCGACCAACGCGACGACCGTCGCGAGGAGTCCGAATCCCGGCGCCCCGGTGGTGGTACCGCCGTCGCGCGTCGGGTCGTCGGTCGCGTCGGTTTCGGCGGTCGTCGGTTCCGGCGTCTCGGCCCGGTCTGCGGTCACCGCGAGCGTCCCCGCCGTGGCCCCGCCCACCGCGATCGAGCGCTCTCCGGGCGTCTCGAACGCCCGATCGAACCGAACGGCCTCGGTTTCGCCGGGCGCGAGCGTCACGTTCGCCGTCACAACGGTCTCGCCGTCGACCGCGAGCCCGACGCGTTCGATACCGGCCGCCATCCCCGCGTTCTCGACGCTCGCTGTCACCGCGACCGCCTCGCCGACCCGCACCGACGAGGCGTTCAGGCCGGCGCTCCGCACCTCGAAGACTGGCTCGTCGAGCCCGACAGCGAAGGCGCCGGTGCCGGCGGCGCTCGCGGTGAATCGGTGGGCGCCGTCCCGCGTCCCGACGAGATCGGTGTCGAGTCGCCGCCAGTCGCCGTCGGCGTACCGGTACAGCGAGACGCCGGCCGGGGCGTCCGTGGTCGCGGTGTCCACCCCAAATCTTACCCACACCGCGTCGAGTTCGCCGTCCGCGATGTACGTCGGCGTCGCGTTCAGGTAGCCGAGCGTCCGGCTCGCGTCCGCGAGCGCGGGAACGCCGGTCGGCGCCCCCGCGGAGGCGTCGAGACCGAGGAAGAATCGCGGCTCGGGCTCCGAGCTCGCCGGCGTGAGTCCGACCGTCCGGAACGCGACCTCGCCCCCGCGGAGGCCGTCGTCGAGCGTCACGCGACCGGGCGCGTCCGCGCGGGCGCTTACTATCTTTATCGTGGCGCTGGCGGCGTCGCGCTCGGTGACCTCGGCCCGGACTGACGGAGGCGGGACGGACCCGCCGCCAGACCCGCCTCCGCCGCCGGCGCCACCGCCGGTCTGCTCGGGCTCCGAGTCGGCGACGCCGAACGCGTGGGTGTAGGTCGCGCCGTTGCCGGCCTCGTCTTCGAGGACCAGTTCGATCGCGTGGTCGGACCCGTCGGCCAGCGAGTCGACGGTGTACGCGACCGCGTCGGCGGAGACGGTCGCGTCGGCGGTCACGTCCGCGCCGTCGTACCGGACTCGCACGGCGTCGGGGTTCACGCCGGTCGCGTCGTCGGCGAGCGCGAACTCGAACCGGCGGCTATCGGTGCCCGCTGGGAGTTCGGCGCCGTCGGCGGGCGAGGCCTCGACTACGCGCGGGGGCGTCTCGTCGCCGACGACCGCGAACGTGGTCGTCGCGTTCGCCGCGTTGCCCGCCTCGTCGACCACGCGGATGGTCGCGGCGTGGGTCCCGTAGTCGAACGCCCCGCCGTACCGGACGGCCTCGCTCGTGACGCTGGTCGCGGGAGCGTCGGTCACGCGCTCGCCGTCGACGAACAGTTCGACCGCGCTGGCGTTGACGGCCGAGCGGTCGTCGCCGTACTCGAACGCGACGGCCGGCACCCCACCGTCGCGCCGGTACTCGCCGCCGTCGGGCGCCCGACCGTCGATCGTCGGCGGGGTCTCGTCGGGCGCGACCGCGCCGTACGTCGAGAAGCGGGTGACGTTCGCGACCCAGTAGGCGTCCGTGGCGCCGTCCACCGTCACGTTCCGGACCGCGGTCGCACGCCGGTCCCAGCCGCCGGTCGCCGGGTCGCGGTAGCGTACCTCGACGTCGCCGGGTGCGACGCCGGGCGGGAGTCGGGACTCGTCGACGGGGATTCCGACGGTTGCGTTCGCGAGCGCGCCGGACACCGCCGAGTCGAGATCGGCGTTCAGAAAGCCCAGCCCGGTCAGTCCGGGTTCGAGCGGCGCGAACGCCGACCCGCTCTGGGTCAGAGTCACCGAGCCGTTCGCGACCCGGTCGGTCCGGAGTCGGACGAACGCGTCCGACCCCGCCGGCGAGACCGTCGCCGGGCGACCGGGGCTGGCGTCGACCGCCGCGACGCTCGCGTTCGAGACCGCGCGACCGGGGTTGCCGGCGCGGTCGGTGGCGGTCGCGGTCACGCCGTAGCCGGCGTCGCCGTCCGCGAGCGAGACGGTCCCGGCCCACTCGCGGTCGCCGGTCGCGTTCAGCGCCACGTCGGTCGACGTGCCGTTCGGACGTTCGACCGTCGCCTCGGGCGTCGACGCCAGCGGCTCGTCGGCCGAGACGGTCACCCGGCCGGTCGCGTCGTCGACCCGGGTCAGCGTCGCGCCGAGCGCCGGGGGCTCGCGATCGAGCGCGACCGTTCCCGCCGGGGCGGTGCGGTTCTCGTTGCCGAACCGGTCGCGGGCGAGCGCCCGGACCGAGTAGGTGCCGTCGTCGGGCAGGTCGGTCAGGTCGCCGTCGACCGCCCAGTCGCCGTCGGGCGTCCGGGCGGCGGGGAGTTCGGTCCGGTAGTTCGCGAACGCCGCCGACAGCCCGAGCGAGACGTTCCCGACCGCCCCGGCGGCGTCGTCGGCCGTGACGTTCGCCGACACCGTGCCGTTGGTGTGGATCGAGCCGTCGGTCGCGGTCGACCCGTCGGCCCCGAGCGACGCGACCGCGACGGCCGGTCCCCGAGCGTCGACCCGGACGGCGTCGAAGACGGTCGACTCCATCGCGTTGCCCCGGTCGTCGGTCGCGGCGACCGCGAGGTCAACCCGGCCGAGATGCCCCGCCGCCACTCGGAAGGTCGCCTCGTAGACCGCGGCGTCGCCCGGCGCGTCGACGCGCTCGACCGACCCCGCGGTCCAGCCCGTCGGATCGTCGCCCGCCGGGGCCGAGTCGCCGCCGAACGGGACCGCCTCGGCGTCGGTCGCCAGCCACGCCTCCGCGCGCTCTGCGTCGCCGTCGACCGCGAACCGCACCCGGAGGTCTCGGCCGGCGGTGTTGTTCGCCGACAGCTCGCGGACCGCGAGCGAGCGGAGCCCCGGCGGCGTGTCGTCGTCGCCCGGCGCGTAGGTCGCGCGGTGAGTGGTCACGGTCCGGGTCGAGAGCGGGGTCGCGCCGTTCCGGCCGACGACCGTGAGTTCGAGATCGGCGCCGGGGGCGATCTCGACGCCCGGGTCTCGCCACGCCGGCGCGCCCCCGAGCTCTCGGGAGAGCCTCTCGCGGCCGTCGACCCGGACCCGGATCGAGTCCGCGCGACCGTCCGCGAACCGGTGGCCGTCCCCGTCGGTCTGGCCGGCCGCGCGATATCGGAGGTCGCCGTCGTCGACGGTCCACCGGAGGCTCCCGAGGAACGGGTGGCGGTTGAACGCGACCTCGCTGGTCGCGTTCGGCCCGTGGAAGCCGGTCGCCGACGGGGTCAGCCGCCACTCGTCGCCGGACGCGCCGATCGCGTGGTCGTCGACGCCGTCGGTGAGATACACCGTCTGGGTCCGGCGGTCGCCGACGCCCCCGACGACGGCGTGGGTGAACTCGCCCGCGGTCGCCCGCATCGTCGCCTCGTACGAGCCGTCCCGGCTCGCCCGCCGGTAGGTCACGTTCTTCGCCGCGAGCGCGTCGGGGTCGACAGTCGTCGTCCGACCCCCGTCGACGCCGTCGACCTCGTGGAGTAGGTGGTAGACCGCGGCCGCGTCGAACGCGGCCCCGTCCCCGGAGCCGTTCGAGACCAACAGGCGGCCCACGGTGGCGTTCAGCGCCGAGTCCGGCCCGAACCGGACCGCCGGCGCGTCCGGGTTCGGGGCGGTGATGGAGCCGCCGTACGTCCGGCCCGACGCGGTGGTCGCGGCGTAGTCGACGGTCACGTTCCGGGTCGCGACCGGGCCGATTTCGCCGGTGTCGAGGTCGTGGCGGACCGTCTCGGTCTCGTTCAGGACGACCCGCTCGTCGCCGTCGACGGTCAGCGTCCGCTCGAACACGATCGGTTCGCCGGTCCGCTCGTCGCGGCCCGACGAGAGGAGCCGGTAGGTCCCGCCGCCGACCGCGTGGTAGGTGGTCGACGAGCCGTTCAGCCGGACGAGCCCGTCCCGGCCGGTGAGCTTCGACCGTCCCGGTCGGTCGGCGAACAGCCAGACGCGGTCGCCCGCCGTCGAGGTGTTCGGGACCGGCGCCTTCTCGACGGTGATCGCGTGTTCGCGGACGAACCCGAAGACGACGGTGTGGTTTCCGACCGAGAGCCGCCCGGAGTAGGTGCCCGGCGACGCGTCGCCGGCGTCGACCGCGAGACGGAGGTGTGCGGTCTCGCCGGGGTCGACCGAGACGGTCGAGCGGTTCACCGAAACCGGCGCCGCGTCGCCGTCTCGGACGTCGGTCGCGGCGGCGTCGGCGTCGACGGTCGTCGTCTCGTCGCCGGTGTTGGTGAGCTTCACGGTCCGGGCGGCGTCGTCGCCGCGCCGAAGGGTGCCGAAGTCGACGGTGGCGGGCGCGACCGCCAGTTCAGAGCCGAGCGCCTCGGTGGCGTTCAGGACGCCCGCCCCCTGCGTGTAGACGTCTGGCCCGGAGAGTGGGTCGGCCGTCGCCGTCAGGACGCCCCGGATCCGGGCGGGCGACCAGTCGGGGTTGTCCTCGAGGAGGAGCGCGGCGACCCCGCTGACCGCCGGGGCGGCCATGCTCGTGCCCGTCTTGCGCGCGAAGCCGTCGGTGCCGGCCGCCGCGCTGACGACGCCCCAGCCCGGGGCGACCAGATCGGGCTTGAGGTAGTAGCCGTACTTGGTGGGCCCGCGCGAGGAGAAGCCCGGAATCCCGTCGTCGTCGACGCTCGCGCCGACCGTGAGCGCCCGCGACTGGATGCCGGGCGTAGTGACGGTGCCGTACGCGTCGCCGCCGTTACCCGCGGACGTGACCACCACGGCGCCGCGATCGGTCGCGCTGTCGACCGCCTCAGTGTAACGGTCGTCGGACCGCTCGGAGCCGACGCTCCCGCCGAGGCTCACGCTGACGACGTCGGCGCCGCTGTCGACGGCGTACTCCATCCCAGCGAGGATCCACGAGGTGTACCCCCACCCGTCCTCGGTCAGCACCCGGGCGTCGATCAGGCTGGCGTCGGGCGCCATCCCGGTGTAGGTCTCGTCGTCGCTGGCGACGATGCCGGCGACGTGCGTGCCGTGACCGTTGGGATCGTCGGTCCGGCCCTCGTAGGTGAAATCGCGCTCGGCGACCACCCGGTCGATCGCGGGGTGATCGTCGTCGATGCCGCTGTCGACGACCGCCACCGTGACCCCGTCGCCGGTCGCGCCGTAGGTCCGGCGGGCCCGCGTCGCGCCGACCGCTTCGTCGGCGTCGCGCAGGTCGAGGCGGTGTTTCGCGTCGAGGGTCACGCGAGCGACGGCGTCGTCGGCCGCGAACCGCCGGGCGGCCCGTCGGGCCCGCGCCTTCCCGACGGTCGCGGCCGCGGCCCCGATGCTGTCGAGGGTCGCCCGCGGTCGGACGCCCTCGACCGCCTCGAGCGTGTCGGCCGGAGTTCGCTCCTCGGCCGTCGGGCCCGGCCGGTCGGGGCCGCTGACGATGACCGGGATAGCGTCGGTCTCGGCGTCGGTCAGGTTCTGTCGAACGAGGAGATCGACGTCGAACAGCCGGCGGCCGAACGTCTCGAAGTCGACTCCCGCGGGGTAGACGTAGGTGGCGTCGCCGGTCGTCACCTTCCGCATTCGGTCGTCGCCGGCGACCCGGTATCGGGTCCCGTTCGCGGTCTCGACCGCGGTCACGGTCTGGCCGGTGACGAGGGTCACGTCGGTCCGGTTCGCGCCCGTCGGGGGCTCCGAGTCGTTCGCGCCGATGATCTCGACGTCGGCGCTCTCGTTGACCCCCGGCGGGCGCGGAATGCCCTCGGAGGCGGTCGCGTCCGGTCCGAGTCCGGCCGGCGGGGCGGTGACAGCCGTCGCCGCGCGGTCGGCGGCGGCCGGCGCGCCACCGGTCGGGGCCGGCGCCGCGAACGCCGGAACCGCGGCGCTGGTCACGAGTACCGCGACGAACGCGAGCGTCGCCGCGAGCCGTCGCGCCCGCGGACGGGGCCGGTCGCTCATTCGAGTGATCGACGGCAGGTCCCACTACGTATATTTAAATACTTTCCTTCAATTAGAAACTAAATTCTGATATGAAATCTGACTTACCGCCGGGCGGTCACCGTCCCGGACGCGAGGCGACCCCGGAGCGGTCGCGCGGCGGTATCTTGAACTGGCTCGGGCGCGCGTGGTCCGGTATGACGACGATCGGTTTCCTGAGCGTCGCACCAGTCACCGAAGGTAGCATGGCCGGGGAGGTCGCCAAGGCGGTCGCCGCGCTCGATGACTTCGAGGTCTCCTACGAGACGACGCCGATGGGGACCACGATCGAGGCAGACTCGGTCGACGAGCTGTTCGCGGCCGCACAGGCCGCCCACGAGGCGGTCGACGGCGACCGGGTGAGCACGTTCCTCAAGATCGACGACAAGCGAGCGCGCGACCAGCGCGCCGACGAGAAGGTCGACGCCGTCGAGGACGCGCTGGGCCGCGAGGCGAGACGCGACCGATAACACCTCGCGGGCGCCGAACGCCCGCGCGAGCCAGACTGAAAACTGTTTACCGGATCGCGCCCAACCCACGTCCATGGACAGTCTCAATCGCAACGCGCTCGAACTCGCCGACGAAGCGCTCGATTTCGCCGAGGAACTCGACATCGGCGCCCACGAACTCGACAACGGCGCGACGGTGCTCGACTTCGGCCACGAGTTCGACGCCGGCGTCGAGGCCGGCCTCCTGCTCGCGGAGCTCCAGACCGGCGGGCTCGCCACGGTCCAGAGCCGGCTCGACGACGTGGCCGACGCCCCGTTGCCCCACGTCGAGCTCTCGACCGACCACCCCGCGCTGGCGTTGCTGTGCGCCCAGAAGGCCGGCTGGGAGGTCGCGACCGACGACTTCGAAGGCCTCGGGAGCGGGCCGGCCCGCGCGCTGGTCGCCGACGAAGAGGAGTTCGCCCGGGTGGGCTACCGCGACGAGTTCGAGTTCGCGGTGCTGGCGGTCGAGAGCGACGACTACCCGACGGCGTCGGTCGCCGACCACGTCGCGGACCTGACCGGCGTCGAGCCGTCGAGCGTCTTCCTCCCGACGGCGCCGACCGCGAGCCTCGCCGGGAGCGTCAGCGTCGCGGCCCGCGCGGCCGAGATGGCGGTGTTCCGGCTCTCGGAGTTGGGCTACGACCCCCTCGACGTGGTGAACGCGACGGGGTCGGCGCCGGTCGCGCCGGTCGCGGGCGACGAGCAGACCGCCATCGCTCGCACCAACGACGCGCTGGCGTACGGCGGTCGGGTCCACCTCACCGTCCGCGAGGAGTTCGACCGGTTCGACGAGATCGTCTCGACCGCGACCGACGAGTACGGCACGCGGTTCGCCGACATCTTCGAGTCGGTCGACTGGGACTTCTACGAGGTCGACGAGAGCGTCTTCGCGCCCGCGCGGGCGACGATCAACGTGATCGGCGGCGACACCCACGTCGTCGGTGGGCGCGACGAACGACTGCTGGCCGAGAGCTTCGGCCTCGGGGACTGATGCGTTTCAAGCTCGTCCCCGAACCGCCCGCCGATCTCGACTCCGTGGCCGAGGCCCAGCGGGCGGTCCCGCTCGTTCCCGGCACCGAGGACGACTGCTGTGCCCGACTGCTCGACCGGACCGACCTCCAGATGCGAGACGAGGCCCGGACGTGGCTCACCTTCCTCCGGGCGCTCGGGTTGGCCGAGGAGACCGACTCGGGGTTCGTACGGCTCCGCCGGGATCCCGACCCCGAGTACCTCCGCGAGCGGTTCCGCGACCACGTCTTCGGCGCGCCAGCGATCCTCGCGGCGTTAGACGACGCCGACGAGCCCCTCTCCGTGGAGGCGGCTTTCGAGCGGTTCCGCGACGAGGTGCCGACGTGGGAACACCACAAGAACCCGAACTCGTGGGAACAGCTCTGGCGCGAGCGAGTCGGGCACATCCTGGAGTGGTGCGTGCTCCTCGGACTGGCCGAGCGCGCCGACGGCGGCTACCGCGGGCCGTAACCCGCGGCGACGACGAACCCATCAGTATGACGAGCGACGACCCACACCCGAACGACGACCCGCATCCGAACGACGACCGCGCGGCGTCGACTCCCGACTCGCCCGCCGACGCGGTCCTGTTCGACCTCGACGGCACCCTCGTCGAGTACGACCGCTCGCCGGCCGAACTGCTCGAAGTCGCCTTCGAGGCGGCGGGCGTCGAGCCCTTCTTCGGCGCCGAAGCGTACCTCGAACGGTTCGGCGACCACCTCGGACCGGGCGTCTCGATCGCGGAGGGCCGGGCGGCCTGCTTTGCCGACCTCGCCGAGCGCCGCGGGCGCGACCCCGCCCTCGGCCGGCGGGTCGCCGCGGCCTACGCGGCCGAGCGCGACCAGACCCGGGTGTCGACGCTACCGGGCGCGGTCGAGGCCCTCGACGCGCTCGGGGCGGACCACGCGCTCGGCGTGGTGACCAACGGGCCGCCGGAGATGCAGACGACGAAGCTAGAAGCCGCGGGGCTCGCCGACCGCTTCGAGACGATCGTGTTCGCGGGCCACGACGCTCCGCCCAAACCCGACCCCGAGCCGTTCGACCGCGCGCTCGACGCGCTGGGAATCCCGGCCGGCCGCGCCGTCCACGTCGGCAACTCCCTGTCCTCGGACGTCGCGGGCGCCCACGCCGCGGGACTGCGGTCGGTCTGGGTGCCGGCCGAGTCGGACGCGGACCCCGACCCGGCGCCCCACTACTCGCTCGCGTCGCTGGCGGAGTTGCGCGACGCGCCGTGGTGAGCCCGGCGGCTCACCGCGGGACTACCGGTCGATCGCGTTCGCGGCGACCATCACGACGCCGATCGCCGCCAGCGCCAGCGAGAGGACGCCGCCGTCGGCCGCGAAGTACTCGTAGGTGCCCCAGACCGCGACCCCCGAAAAGAACGCGAGCCGCCAGCCGCGGGTCCGCATCGAGTCCCGAAGGACCGCGAACAACAACAGCCCCGTGAGGTAGACCCCGAACAGCGCCGAGAGCACTCCCTCGCCCTCGAGCACCGCGCCGTAGACCCCGAAGGCGCTCAGGACGAACAGCGCGGTGACGAACACGCCGACGGCGATCTCGACGGCTCTGTCGCGGTTCACAAACGTAGTGGTCGCTCGCCCTACAAAAACCACGCGATCAGGAGGGGTCGAGGTCGGTGACGGTGCCGACGCCCTTGCTCTGGCCCTCGCGGAACACGAACCGCTGGCCCTCCTCGAAGAGGTACGACCGGAACTTGAATCGGACGCGCGTTTTACCCGAGTCGCCGGGAAGCAGTTGGCCGCCCTCGGGGTGGAACTGCGCGGCCTCGCTGATCGTTTCGAGGTGGACCACCGGCTCGTAGCCGTCGCGGATCCGGGTGGGGTGGTTGAGCACCACGACCTCGGCCTCGAACTCCCGGACGGGCTCGGGCTCGGAGCCGGCCGGCACGAGCACCATCCCGCGCTCGATGTCGGCCTCTTGGACGCCCTTCAGCGCGATGCCGACGATCCGGCCGGCCGTCGCCCGATCGACCCGGTGGTAGTGCATCTCGATCGACCGGACCTCGACTTCCCGGAACTCGCCGTCGGCCATCGGCCCGAGCAGGAGTTCGTCGCCCGCCTCGACCTCTCCGGCCATGATGGTGCCCGACGCGACCGCTCCCACGCCGGTGACCGAGTAGCTCCGGTCGATGTACATCCGGAACTCCCCCGCGTCGGCGGTGGTTTTGGGGAGGCGCTCGAACAGCTCGTCGAGGGTGTCGAGCCCCGTCATCGTGACCGCGCTGGTAGTGAGCACCGGGACCACGCTCTCGTCGATCTCCTCGACCGCGGCGTCGACGCCGTAGCGCTCGATCCGGAGCGGGGTCTTGCCCGCGTCCCGGAGCAGGCGCTCGACCGCCCGCTCGACCTCGGCGAGGCGGTCGTCGGTGACCGCGTCGGCCTTGGTGATCGCGACGATGGTCGGGAGTTCGGTCGCGAGCAACACCCCGAGGTGCTCGCGGGTCGTCTTCGTGGGGCCGTCGTCGGCCGCCACGGTCAGCAGGCCGTAGTCGAGCTTCTGACCCACCAGCCCCCGGATCGTGGTCCGGAGCCACGGCTCGTGGCCGACGGTGTCGACGAACGACACCAGCCGATCGGACTCCTCGACCACACGGGCGCGGTCGGACTTCCGGTGGGGGTTGTCCATCCGGACCGGCCCCTCGCCGTCGAAGCCGTAGACGCCGTACGAGAGGTCGGCCGAGAGCCCCCGCTCGACCTCGTGGGGCTGGACGTCGAGGTAGCCCCGGGTGCCGCCCTCACCGTCGTCGGCCTGCCCGGTCACCAGCGACCCGACCAGCGTGGACTTGCCGTGGTCGACGTGGCCCGCGGTCCCGACGACGATGTGGTCGCTGTCGGTGTCGAGCATCGCGCCCTCCCGGATCGTCGCCACGCCGACGAGGCCGTCGGCCCCGCCGTCGCGGTTGGTCGCCACCGACCCGTCGTCGTCGATCCCCCACGTTTGGACGTCCTCGATGTGGGCGCCCGCCTCCTCGGCGAGCAGGCTCAGCACGTCCATCGACTCCGAGAAGGCGTCGTGGCTGATTCCCGCGATCCCGCCGTCGTCGGTGACGCCGACCACGTAAGTGGCCTCGCCGTCGCCCGACAGCACGCGGTGTCTGAGCTGTGCCGCCAGACTCTCCATCCGACCGTCCCCGAGGTGGAGGTCTCTGGTGAGTCGCTCCTTGAACTCGACGCTGCCGCCCTCTCGCTCGCCGCGATCGAGAGCGCGTTGCAACGTGGCCCGGTTAGGGCACATACCGCGCGATTAGGCCGGAGTCGGCAAAAGCCTTGCCCGGAGTGTGAGGCGCAGTACCACGGATTCGGGGAGTCACCGCGCGGTCACGTTCGTCGAGATGGCGGTGTCGCGCTCGAACTCGACGGCCACCGTCGCGTCGGTCGCGTTCTGGTCGTACACGAGCGTGCCGCCCGAAACCCCGTCGGGAACCACGAACACGGTCCAGACCACGCGGTTCTCGCCCGGCCCCATCGGGAAGTCGACGAAGCCGTCGTGGTCGGCCAGCGTCTGATTGTCGTAGGTCGTGGCGTTGGCTCGGAACCGGAACGCGGCCTGCCGCAGGGGCGCCCGCGTCTCGCCGGTGTTGTTGACCGACATCCGAACCACGACGAACCGGGTCCCCTCGGGCGCCCGGTAGGCCAACTCGTCGGACTCGTTGGGGTCGATCGTGTCGGTCGTCGCGGCGTTCCACGCGACGTGGAGGCTGGCGTTCGCCCCCTCGGGGGAGACCGACTCGGCGGTGATGTCGTCGCCGCCCCCGCCGATGAACGGGATCGACGGCACGCCGAGCACCCCGGCCGCGACGATCGCGACCGCGACGACCACCGCGAGTGCGAGCCCCCGCGAGCCGACCCCGCCGGCGAGGCCCGCGACGCGCCCGACCGCGGTCTCGGCGATCGCCCGGACTCGGTCGACCGGCGACCCGCCGTCCGATCCGCCTCCGGTCGCGCCCCCGGCGTGGCGTTCGAGCAGATCGGTCATGTCGCGACGCTCCAGGAACGACATCACGCCCTCGCCGTCGAGCAGTTTGATCTGGGTCCCCTGGGCGGCCTTCTCGGCGTGGTCGGAGGCCGACCCCGCCGAGACGATGGCGGCCTCGTCGACGCCGTACTCCCGACAGAGTTTGACGAACTGCTGGACCTGCTTGCCGCCGACCTCGCCGGCCGAGGCCGGGATCGCCCAGAGCAGTCCCTCGTCGCCGGTCTCGGGGCGCTGGACCGCGACGAACGTCCGACCGTCGTCGGTCTTGACCTGCGTCTCCCAGCCCTGCTGGTCCCAGAGGGCCGCCACGAACTGCCCGAACTCCGACTGGTCCATTTCCTGCAACATGGTAGTCACCGCGGGGACTGCGTTCGATCTCACATCCGCAGGCCCCGTATAAAAAACATCACCCCTGCGACCGAATACGAAGAGCCGACCCCCCGCGGGCGCAGGCGGTCAGGTCCGACGGGCGGCCAACACCCCGGCCGCGAGGAGCGCGACGACCACCGCGGCGACGTCGAACCCCGGCACGTCGGTGACGCCGCTACTGCCTCGTTTCACGGGTCGCTGGGTCAGCGGCCCCGACTCGCGGCCCGACGAGACCTGTGTGAGCCCGACCGCGGTGGAGTCGGCGGTCGTCGTGGCGGCGGTCGTCTCGGTCGGCGCCCCGGTGGTCGCGGTCGTCGGAGCGACCGTCGTCTCTGTGGCGGTCGGCTCGGTCGTGTTCGGGGCGGCCGTCGTCTCGGGCGCCAGCGGCCCCACGACGGCGTCGTACGTCCGGTCCTGATCGCGCAACTCGACGACGAGCTCTCGGCCGGACTTGTAGTCGCTCAGATTGAACGTCGCGGCGAACGCCCGGTCGCCGCCGACCATCTTCGTGCGAGGCATGTGGATCGGCGGGAGGTCGTCGTCGGTGGCGGTGATGTTGACGGTCGTCCCCGGCGCGAGAGTGGTGTCCGCCCAGAGCGTCGTCCGGTTCTCGAAGACGATCCGGTCGCCCCCGTACTGGAGGTCGACACGACGCTCGACCACCCGGAGTTCGGTGGAGACCGCCTCGCGTTCGGCCGCGAGCGGGCTGTCGGCCGCGATCGAGAAGGTCACGTTGTACCGATCGCCCGCTCGGATGCCGTGTTCGGCGGTGTCGACGAAGAGGTAGAACCCCTTGCGGTCGGGGTCGCGGACGATCCGCTCGTCGCCGGCGAACGAGAAGCCGGGCGAACTAAGGTTGAAGTCGTTGGGCTCGATGTTCATGTTCCGTTTGGACTGGACGAACGAGACATCGACGTTGTCGCTCAACAGGTCGTCTGGGAGGAGCCCGTTCAGTCCCGTGGCGTCGACGTGGACGACGAACCAGTCGCCGCGCGCGACAGTCCCGTTGTCCCCGAGCGGGGTCGTCGCGCCCACCGCGTCGCCGGGCGCGAGTTCGCCGACGTTCGTGCTCCGGGGCGCGATGCGGGCCTCGATCCCGTTCGTCGACCGGCCCTCGATCACGAAGCCGGCCTTGTCCTGGGTGACCCCGTTCACCGTGACGTTCATGGGGTAGTTGGCGACTTCCAGCGGTGCCGAGAGCCGGTCGGTCTTGAGTTCGACCGCCGGGTTGCTGTTCACGAACCACTCGCTCTTGTCGGTCCCCGTACGGCCGACTTTGTACGTGTTGATGCTGAGTTCGGTCGTCCCCCCGCCGACGTCCACCTGAAGCCAGAACCCCTTTTTGGGCGAGCCGAGGTTCACCGTCCCCGCGTCGGACGTCGAGACGGTGACGTTCAGCACGTCGCCGCGGTCGGCGTACACGACGTTGTCGCCGAACGAGCCGCTGGGCGCTGCGGTCGCGCCGGCGGCGCCGACCCACGGAGCGACCGCCGCGAGCAGAAGCGCGAGGACGGCGAGAGCGGCGCCGTACGGGGGATTCGAGAGCATAGACGGTGCGTAATCGAGGTGTAACGACCCATCCGTAATAAATCCGCGTGGTGGTGACCGCCGCGGTCGGCCCGCCGACCCCGGATCGTCTACTCCCGGAGGCGCTCGTAGGCGTCGTTGACCCGTTTGAACGCCTCCTCGTCGCCGCCCTCGCGGTCCGGGTGGACCGACTTCACGCGCTCGCGGTACGCCTCCCGGACCGCCTCCTCGTCGGCGTCGGCGTCGAGGCCGAGCGTTCGGTACGCCTCGGCCGCGGTCGGGCCGGCGTCGGTCCGGGGGCCGGCCGCCCCGCGAGTTCGGCGGCGACGGCCGCCCCCGGCCTCGCGGTCGCCGAACCCGCCCCGGCGTCCCGAGAACGACTCTCGCGGGCCGGCGCCGAACCCCCCGGCCTCGGTCCCGCGGTCACGATATTGGCCTGCCCGCCCACGCTCGACGCGCTCGCGGAGTCGACCGCTCGCCTGGTACCACACCAGATACGCGGCCGCGCCGAACGGGAGCGCAACCCCCAGCAGGGCCGGCGAGTAGACGAACGCCAGCACGAACTGGAGCGTGGCGATGCCCGCGAGCACCGCCGCCAGTCCGAACAGGAACCGCGTTCGGTTCACAGTTCGACGTTGGCGCCCATCCCCGTAAGCGTCTCGCTACCGGCGGTCGGGCCGACGGTCTGCCGGCGCGGAATTTAAGTGGGCGCGGCGTCGACTCGGACGCACGGCGTTTTGCGAACCGGCTCCGAGCAGGTGACCGGCCGGAGTCGCCCGATGATGCCGTCCGGCGGAGGGCGCTCGAACGCGACTCGCAGGAGGACCGCGCCCGTTCGACTCCTCGCGGCCCGACCGGCCGCGGGGCGCCGGTCCTTCTGCTCTCTTGCCCCGAGTCCGACCGCCCGCCGAGCCGCGCGAGTATAGCAAGACCCATCCCCGACAGACACGAACCGTGGGGTACCGATGAACGAGAGCGCCGAGCGAACCAAAGTCGAGTGGCGCGAGTGGGGCGCCGACGCCTTCGAGGAGGCCCGAGCGGCCGACAAGCCCGTCCTGCTCTCGCTGTCTGCGACGTGGTGTTCGTGGTGTCACCGGATGGACCGGGAGGCCTACAGCAACCCCATGGTCGCGGCCAACGTCAACGATTCGTTCGTCCCGATTCGGGTCGACATCGACCGCCAGCCGCGGGTCCGCGAGCGGTACAACGTCGGCGGGTTCCCCTCGAACGTGTTTCTCACCCCCGAGGGCGAGACGCTGACCGGCGCGACCTACCTCGGAGTCGACGGCATGCGGCAGGTCGTCGAGCGCGTCCGGGACCTCTGGACCCACAAGGGTCGGGACGCCGCCCGGGTCCCGCGAAGCCTGCGCGAGGACCCGCCCGCCGGCGAGCTGTCGCCGGAGATCGAGCGGCTGGTCGCGGGCCAGCTCGGCGAGAAGTTCGACGACCAGTTCGGCGGGTGGGGCGACAGCGAGAAGTTCCCGCTCGCCCGCACCGCGGAGTTCGCCCTGAAGCGCGAGCGCGAGCAGGCGCTGGCGAGCCTCACGGCGGTCCGCGAGCACCTCTTCGACGACTACGACGGTGGGTTCTTCCGGTTCGCCGAGGGGCGAGACTGGACCGACGTCCACCACGAGAAACTGCTGTCGACCAACGCCGCGCTCGTCCGGGCGTTCGCCGAGGCGTACCTCTACACCGGCGAGGCGGAGTACCGCGAGCCCGCCGACCGGACGGTCGAGTACCTCACGACGACGCTCTGGACGGGCGAGGCGTTCGCCGGGAGTCAGGCGCCCGGCGACGAGCCAGACGCCCCGGACGACTCCGAGAGCGAGGCCGACGAGCCGGGCTACTACGACCGGCCGGCGAGCGACCGCGAGGCCGCCGACCCGCCGGCGGTCGACGCCACCGCGTTCGCGGACTGGAACGCGATGGCCGCCGACGCGCTGTTGACCCTCCACGCGTACACCGACGACGAGCGCGCCCGGACGTACGCCGAGCGCGCGCTCGATCACGTCCTCGACGAACTGGTCGCGGACGGCGCGATCACCCACTTTCGGGCCGACGGTCGGACCGGCGAGACCGACCTGCTCGCCGACCACGCCCACCTCCTCGGCGCGCTGACGACCGCCCGACAGGTGACCGGCGATGCGGCGTCCCTCGGGGCCGCCCGCGAGGTTGCCGACCGCGCGCTCGAGGCGCTCCGGGACGAGGACACCGGGGCGTTCGTCGACGGTCCCCGGTCGGGGCCGGGACTGCTCGACCGACCGCTCCGACCGCTCGACGGCAACGCCGAACTCGCGGACGCGCTGATCGACCTCGCGATCCTGTCGGGCGAGGACCGCTACCGCGAGGCCGCCGCCGAAGCGGTCGCGGCGTTCGCGGGCGCGGCCGACCGCTTCGGGGTGCAGGTCGCGAGCTACGCGACCGCGGCCGCCCGGCTCTGCCGAGAGCCGCTCGTGATCGAGGTCGCCGACCCGGCGGGGTCGGACCTCCACCGGGCCGCGCTCCGGGTCGCCGACCACGAGAAGGTCGTGATCCCGGCGGTCGGAGAGCTCCGGGACCGCGAGTACGAGGCCGGGACCGCTCACGTCGTCGTCGACGGCGAGCGAGCGGGGACCGCGAGCGACCCCGCGCAACTGAGCCAACTCGTCGGCGAGGCGACCCAGTAGCCCCGGATCAACAAACGGGCCGGGAGTTTATATGTCGGGAGCGTAATGTCGAGGCGTATGGCGAGTCTACGAGACCTCGGCCTCTCCGAGTACGAATCTCGGTCCTACCGATCGCTTCTCGACGCGGGGCCGACAACTGCAAAAGAGTTGTCACGCGCGAGCGACGTCCCGATGGGACGCATCTACGACGTCCTCTCCAGCCTCGAAACCCACAGCCTGGTGCGCTCCCAGAGCGCGAGCCGCCCGAAAAAGTACGTCGCGGTCGAGCCCGAGACCGCGCTCAACCGACTACTGGAGGACAAGCTCGCGGAGTTAGAGGAGCAGGCCGAGCAGTACGAGGAGATCGTCGACACCCTCACCGACGAGCTCGAGGCCGCCGAACCCCTCGAAGAGCAGTTCTGGACCGCGTCGGTGGGCGCCGAGGAGTCGGTCGACCTGCTGATCGAGCGCCTCGACGCCGCGGACCGCCGGATCGTGATGGTGGTCGGGCGGTCGTCGGCCCAGTTCGACCTCGGGAGCGTGGGCGACCGGGTGGCCGAACACCTCGAAGCCGCGCTCGACCGCGGGGTCGAGATCTCGCTGTTGATGGCGCCGGATCTCGTCGACACCCTCCCGCCGAGCGTCGGCAGGCGCTACACCGAGCGCCTCGCCGACCGCTCGACGTTCGCGGTCCGCACCGTCGACGGGCTCCGGGGGACGTTCAACCTCATCGACAGCGTGGAGGTCTGTATCGAGGTCGTCAACCCCCTGAACCCGGGCGAGCCGTTCGCGATGATCGACCTCAAGGACCCCGAGTTCGCCGCGGACGTCCGCGAGGAGTTCGCCCCCCGATGGGAGGCGGCCGAACCGCTCTCTATCGGTGGCTCGTGAGCCGCCGGGGCTCTCAGATCCGGTAGAGCCGCGTCGTCCAGAACGTGCCGAACGCGTCGTCGAGCGCCGCCTCCGGGTCGCCGGTCGCGTCCACGGCCGCGGTCGCGTCCGCGCGGTCGTCGAACTCCCCCAAGAGCGTCGACTCGCCCACGACGAACAGGCGGTCGGCGTCGACCGCCGCCAGCGCCGCCTCGGCCTGTTCGAGGTGCTCGTCGATCTGGGCGTCCCGGCGGCGCTCGAATCGGCCCTGCGAGAAGCCGCCCTTCGAGTGGTCGGCTTTCACGTCGCTCTCGAACCCCTCGAAGTCGACCCGCTCGCGGCCCTGGTAGGTGCCGACCGCGAACAGATCCGAGCGCACGAGCGCGAGCGCGAACCGACCGGTCGGGAGGAACCACTTCCGTTCGAGTCGGAAGCCCGCGTCCCACTCGGCGAACGGGGCGGGCGCGACCGGGGGCGCGAGCGCCGCGCTCACGAGGCCGGCGTCGTCGGCCACCGCGAGACAGGGCCGGGCCCGGTCGACCAGCGCGGCCCGATCGCCAAAGGCCTCCTCGACCGCGTCGGGGCGGGAGCCGCCCGCACCGACCATCGCGGTCAGCGCGCCCTCCGGGTCGGTCTCGACCGATTCGAGCCGCGAGAGGACCTCGTCGAGTCGGTCGCCCCGCACCGTCTCGACGCCGCGGAACTCCAGATCGGGGGCGTCGCTCTCGGTGCGCTCGACCCGGTCTTCGAGCTCGGCGATGCGGTCTTCGAGGCGGTTGACCCGCTCCTCGGCCGCCTGCCGCGCGGTGGCGGCCTCCGCCCGGCGCTCCTCCTCGGCCTCCGCGCGGCGTTCGAGGTGGCGCTTTTCCTCTTCGAGTTCCTCGATGCGCTCTTTGAGCCGTGCGCGCCCGAGCAGTCGGTCGAGCATTCGCCGAAAGGGCGCACGCGGGCGCCTTGTAGTTTCTGCTTGCGCCGGGGGCGTCGCCGGCCCGCGACTCTCGGGTGGTGTCGGTGTCGCCGGACATCGGCTCTCGGGCGCCACTATCTATATATTATATGGTGTTAAATATATATTATGTGCGTCATCCTTATATCTCTCTGCCCGGTAGTCCCGATCGAGATGCGAACCGAAGACCGGGGGCGACCCGAAACGGAGTACGGGACGAACGCCGACGGCGCCGAGACCTCGACGACGCGCGAGTCCGCGGGCGCCCGAACGCTCGCTCGCTTCGCCCGCCCGCGAGCCGACACCGAGACGGCGCTGGCGGTCGTCTCGGACCCGCACGTCTCGACCGCGAAGACGGGGACTTGGAAAGCGTTCCACCGGACAGAGGCCCGACTCCGGGCCGCGCTGGCCGACGCCGACGCGCGCGGGGTCGACGGCGTCGTTCTCACGGGCGACCTCACCGAGGACGGCCGGCCGGACGACGTCGAGCGAGTCGCCGACCTCCTCGGAGCGCTGGACGCGCCGTTCGTCGCGGTGCCGGGCAACCACGACGTTCCCAAGGCGTTCGACGAGCACGAGACGCCGCCCGTGTCGGCGTTCGAGTCGCGGTTCACGCCCGACGGGCTCCCGTTCCGGGCGCGGCTCGGCGGCGTCGACGTGCTGGGACTCGACAGTGCGACGGCGCCTGACGGCGAACTCGACGCGACCCACGACGGCGAGATCTCGGCCGGCCAGCGCGAGTGGCTCGACGGCGCGCTCGCCGACGCCGAGGCCCCGCTCGTCGTCTCGCACCACAACCTCCCGGGGCTGGACGCGCGGGTGGGCGCCGACGGATACGCGCCTCACCCGCCGGTCGGGGACGCGACCGCGTTCGCCGACGCGCTCGCGGGCCACGACGCGCTGCACGTCTCGGGACACGTCCACCTCCCGGCGGCGATGTCGGGCGACTTCCGGGGGCTGATCTGCCCGCCGCTGTCGTCGTTCCCGCAGGCCTACGTGCTCGCGGAGATCGGTCCCGGAGGGACGACGCTCCGACAGGTCCCGGTCGCCGACGAGGCGGGACTCGCCGAGGCCCGCGAGCTCGCGCGGGACCACTCGACCCGGAGCGCGGACGTCTGCGAGATGGTCGAGGCCCAACTGGCGGACCTACCGCTGGTCGACGAGCGATAGATCGGGAGAACAGAAGGGGTAGCCGGATCAGTCGGCGGCCACGGGCGTTCGACAGTCGGCCAGCTCCAGCACGTCGTCGAAAAAGCCCAGCGAGTCGTTCGGGCCGGGGTTGGCCTCGGGGTGGTACTGGCGGGTCAACACGTCGAGGGCGTCGCTTTCGAGCCCCTCGGGCGTGTCGTCGTTGACGTTGACCTGCGTGACTTCGAGCTCGCCGGGATCGGCGACCGTGTAGCCGTGGTTCTGGGTGGTCATCACGACTCGGTCGGTCCGGAGGTCCCGAACGGGCTGGTTCACGCCGCGGTGGCCAAAGTCCATCTTCTCGGTCGACCCGCCGAGCGCGCGAGCGATGATCTGCTGGCCGAGACAGATTCCAGCCAGCGGAATCTCGCCCGCGAACTCCTCGACCAGCGACTGGGCGGCCTCGAAGTTCGCCGGGTCGCCGGGGCCGTTCGAGATGAACAGCACGTCGGGGTCGAGGTCGGCGACCTCCCCGGGCGCGGTGTCGTACGGCAGGACGTGGACCGTGGCGTCGCGCTCGACCAGCGACTGGGCGATGCTCCCCTTCGCGCCGCAGTCGACGAGCGCGACGTCGGTCGACCCGTCGCCGCGAGTCTGGGTCTCGGCGACGCTGACCTGCGCGCCGATGTCGGTGTGGTCGCTCATCCCGGGACAGTCCGCGAGCGCCTCGCGGGCCTTCCGCTCGGAGGCGTCGGGGCCGGCCGAGATGCCACACTTCATCGCGCCGCCCTCCCGGATCTGGCCAACCAGATCGCGGGTGTCGAGGCGGTCGACCGCGGGCACGCCCTCCTCGGCGAGCCACTCGGCCACGTCCTCGGTGAGTTCGCGAGCGACGACCGCGCGGGGGTGGACGCGCTCGCTCTCGAACCGCTCGGATCGGACGCCGTAGTTCCCGATCAGGGGGTACGAGAACGTCAGGACCTGCTCCTCGTAGGAAGGATCGGTCAGGCTCTCTTCGTACCCGGTGTAGGCTGTCGTGAACACCAGTTCTCCGTGGGACGTGCCCGGAGCGCGACAGCGCGCCGCCACGACGCTGCCGCCCTCCAGCGCTACGTATGCGTCCGGCATTACGAGATTCATACGAAACCCGGCGTTATAAACCTTGCTTTCGTAGTGAGATTACGAATTTCGTAATCGTCAAGTGTACCCCCCGTCTACGTTCGCACCTCGATGGACGAACTGGACCGCGAGATCCTGACCATACTGCGCCGAGACGCCCGAAAGCCCTACACCGAGATCGCCGACGAAGTCGGGACGTCCGAGGGGACGGTGCGCAACCGCGTCGATCGGCTGACCGAGGAGGGGGTCATCGAACGGTTCACCGTCTCGACCCGGACCGGGAACGTGAAGGCGATGATCGAACTCGACGTGGCGGTCGACGTCAACACCGCCGACCTCGGCGAGCGGGTCGCCGACTGGGAGCAGGTCGACTTCGTCTGGCAGGTCTCGGGCGAGGAGGACATCGTGTTGGTCGTCGACGCCGCCGACACCCAGAGCGTGAACCAGCTCATCACGAAGGCCCGCGAACTGGAGGAGGTCGTCAACACCAAGACGCGACTGATTCTCGACGAGAAACTGGGGTGAGAGACAGCGCGCCGCGCCGCCCCCGAATCGCCCGGCGACGCGCCGCTCCAATACACAGGGCGCTCGCCGGGCTACTTCGGCGGTTCGCCCACGCCCGGCGACTCGGCCCACTCGGGGCGCTGGAGGTACCCCTTGTCCTCGTGGATCTCCCGGTAGAGCCACCGGACGCCTCGGTTGATCGGCCCGCGGCTCACCCGCGACTCGACCCGGCCGTCCCGGATCGCGTCGACGACCGCTTCGGGCGTGAGCTCGGCGGCGCCTGGCCGGCCGCTCGTCCCGAGGTCGAGCTTCGTGTACGCCCGGCCGACCTCGACGGGGTAGTGGGCGTCGCTCCCCCCGACGATCGGGAGGTCGTGGGTCTCGGCCAGCCGTCGGACCCACTCCTCGGTCCGGGGATGCTTGCCGTTGACCTCGATGGCGTCGAAGTCGGCCTCGACGTTCCGGACGGTGCTGTTGCGGTACGGGTGGGCGATGATGGCCACACAGCCCCGGTCGTGGGCCAGTTCGACGGTCTCCTCGGGCGTGAGCTCGCCGGGAGCGGTCCGGCGCGGCGGGTCCGGGCCGACGACGAGGACGTGTCCGTGGGTGGTCGTGACTTCGACGCCCGGGATCGTGGTCGCGAACGCCCCCGATCCCCCGAGGTCGAACTCGCGGTAGTAGTCGTGGTTGGTCAGCGCGACGCCGTCCAGCCCGCGGGCCCGCGCGACGCCCGCGAGCAGGCGGACGCCGAGCGGATCGAAGGCCGCCGCGGCGTCCTCGTGGCCGTGGAAAAACCGGGTGTGAGCGTGTAGGTCGACTGCGAGCACGCACTGGGTGACGCGCCGGTAGACCTTTGTCTTTCTGCCCCGAACGGGGCTACATGTCGGGGGACGGGGACGACGCCGCGACCGCAGGGACCGAGCCGCTCGACCGCGTGGTGGTGTTGAACCCCGAGAGCGGGGACGCCGACCACCGCGATCGCGTGCGCGAACTCGCCGACAGTTACGGCTACACGGTACTGGAGACCCAGGCCGAGGGCGAGGGGCTCGCGTTCGGTCGGATCGCCGGCGCGGCCGGCGCCGACCTCCTGCTCGCGGCGGGCGGCGACGGGACGCTCAACGAAGCCGTCCGCGGGCTCGACGCCGCCGACGCGCTCGAGGAGACGACCTTCGGGGTGGTCCCGACCGGGACCGGCAACAATTTCGCCCAGAACGTCGGCGTCGAGGACGCGCCTCACGCCTTCGAGGTCGCCGAGCACGGCGAGCGCCGGCGGATCGACCTCGGGACCGGCAACGACCGGATCTTCCTGAACTCCTGTATCGCGGGTGTGACCGCCGACGCCAGCGCCTCGGCCTCCGCCGAGATGAAGGCCCGGTTCGGGATGCTCGCCTACGTCATCAGCGGCCTGCGAACCGCCCGGGAGTTCGACGGCCTCCCGCTGGGGGTCGAGGCGACCGGGTCCGAGAGCGACCGGACATGGGGCGGCGAGGCCGTCGCCGTCCTCGTCGGTAACGCCCGGCGGTTCCCCGACGAGGGCCGGACGCAGGCCGACGTCGAGGACGGACTGCTCGACGTGACCATCGTCGAGCAGGTCCCGACCGTCGAACTGCTCGAGGAGGCCGCTATCAAGCGGCTGTTCGGCGACGAGACCGACAACGTGACTCGCCTGCTCGCCGCGGAACTGGACGTGACCGTCAGGCGCGACAGCCCGGTCAGCTTCAGCTTCGACGGCGAAATCCGCGACTACGAGTCGCTCGCGCTCCGGACCAGACCGAAGGCCCTGGAGCTGTGTGTCGGCGACGCCTACGAGCCAGACCCCGACGCGGGGTCGAGCCGATAGCGGTACGGCGACGACCGGATGACCGTCACCTCGCCCTCGCGGGCGCGCCGTCCCAGCACGGTGGCGACTCGGTGGGGGCTGTCGAACGCCCCGTCGGAGGCGTCGAGCAACTGGAGGATCTCGTTGGCGGTCAGCGGTTCGTCGGGGTCGGCCTCGGCGAGAACGGCGCGGATCCGATCGTACTCTCTCGCGCGCTCGACCATACCGCGAGGTTCGGTCGAATCGCACTTAGTGTTCAGTCAGTCGGGCGTCTGACGGCGGTCCCGGCGCCGAGGTGTCGATCGCTCGGCCCGACCGCGTCAGGCCGGGGTGTCGTGGGGGCCCGAGAAGTCGCGCTCGCGGCGGTACTCGTCGACGAACTCGGTCACGTCGAAATCGAGCATGTCGGCCTCGAACTGGGTCATCGCCTCGTCGCTGTCGGCGTGGCTCAGCGCGTGCTCCATCAGTTCGACCACGAGTTCGACCACGATCTCGTGGAGGCGCCGCGAGTCGAAGTCGGTCACCCACACCAGCGCGTAGCCGACGTCCTGATCCTCCTCGACGTTCTCGGTGGCGACCTCGCCCGGGAACTCCTCTAAGACGATCCCCATGAGGTGGGTGGTACCGAACTCTCCCATGTCGTCGTCGGTCTCGATTGTCTCTCTGAGGATGTCGACGAGGAACTCGGGGAAGAAACGTGACGGCGGGTGGATGTCGGTGACGACCGCGTGGGACGCCCCGCACGCACAATCGTACTCTCGCATGCCCATGTCGAGGTCGTGAACGTGGACCGACTCGCCGCAGGGGAGATCGAGTTCGGCCCCGCGGCCGCCCGGAACGCGCGGTTCTGCCATGGGACGCACTTAGAGATTCGGGCGTTTAAACGCCGCGACTGCGGTCGGGCGGCCCGCGAAACCGGCGGGGAACGCCCGCGAAATCGGGGGCGTCGGCTCAGGGCCAGTCGTCGCGCTGGTCGTCGTCGGCCGCGTCGGGCTCGTCGTCGGCGTCGTCGGCGAGTCGCCACTCGGCGGCCTCGGCGGCCTCGGTCACGTCGAGGTACTCCCAGTCGTACTCCTCGGCGAGCGCGCGGTCCTCGTCGTCGACGCCGACGAAGACGTGGCGGTCGGTGTCGAACTGCTCGCCGACGCTGTCGAGGCTCTCGCCCCGGCCTTTCGGCCCCGAGAAGAAGTCCTGTCGGATGCGGTTCTTCCGAGTGAAGTTGGTCACCACGTAGGTGGGTTGCTCGGAGATGACCCCGACGTACTCGCTCCACCGCCGGGCGTCCTCGAACACCGTCCCGGGCTCGGCCAGCTCCTTCAGCGCGGAGAGCTCGAAGGCCAGGGTCATCTCGCCGCTTCCGTTCATACTCCCCGTTGGGCGCGTGGCGGGCAAAACGCCTTCGGTCCGGGTCAGGCCGACTCGATCAGGAGGTACTCGGAGAACACGACGACCGGCTCGTCGGCGAACGCCGACGCGAGGTCGGGCGCGACCGCGACGCAGCCGCGGTCGTCTCGTTCGGCGAGCAACTGCTGTGCGCGCTCGGGCAGTTCGTCGAAGTGCCACACCGGGCGGTCCGGCGGCACGTCGTCGATGGGACGGACGCGGAGCGTTCGAGCGTCCGAACCGGATGTCGTGTTCGTTGCCATCGTGCTACAAGGTACCAAATACCACGGAAACACTTAAATCTTCTCCTAACAGCAATCGACCGGACAAAAAACGGGACAGCGACGGAGCGACTCGGCGCCGAGAGCGGGCGCGTTCAGAACCGATAGCCGTCGTCGTCTTCGCCGAGCGACCGCTCGGTCGTCTCCATCATCTCGTCGGCGAACTCCATCTCGTCGCGCGTGTCGGTGCCCATGGTCGTCTGATACTCCTTGATCCCGAGCGAGAGCATCTCTTCGAGGGCCTCCTGTCGATCCACGAACTCCTCCTGGGAGACGAGCTGGTCGATCTGCATGTCCATGTCGTCCGTGAGGTCGATTTCGAGTTGGGGCATACCGCCCACCTTCTGTCCCCAGCCACAACAACGTTGGGTTGGGTCTCGATTCCGCCGCCGCCCGCGGCGACCAGAGAGTAGTGGCCCGACTCGTGGATCGGGCGGTGGCTCACGCGAGCCCGACGCCGACGAACTCGAAGCGGGCGCCGCCCGCCTCGCTCTCGGTGATCGACCACTCCCAGCCGTAGGCCGCCGCGAGTTCGGCGACGAAGGTGAGCCCGAGACCGATTCCGGTCTCGTCGGTGGTGAAACCCGGCTCCGCGACGGCGGCGCGCTGAGACTCGGGGATGCCCGAGCCGGTGTCCTCGACGTAGAAGCCCCCGACGGGCGCGTCCGATCCCGGGTCGGGGTCCGACAGGTCGCCGATCCGCACCGTCACCGGAGCGTCGTCGGAGTCGGCGGAGTCGGGTTCCGAGTCGCCGTCGTCCGAAGGACCGTCGCTGGTCGAGCCGTGCTCGATCGCGTTCCGAAACAGGTTCTCCAGCAGATGGCGGAGGTGGCTGGGGTTCGCCCGGACCACCGCCTCGGCGTCGTTCTCCAGCGTGGCCGCGCCGGTCTCGATGTCGGCCCACGCGTCGGCGGCGACGTCGGCGAGCGCGACCGCCTCGACACCCTCGATCAGCTCGCGGTCGCGGGCGATCGCCAGCAACACGTCGATGATCTCGTCGATGCGTCCGAGCGCGTCCGCGATCTCCTCGCGGGTCGCCTCGTCGCCGCCGTCGAGGAGTTCGACCGACACCCGTGCGATCTCGAGGGGGTTGCGGAGCTCGTGAGCCAGCATGCTGGCGAACCGTTCGAGCCGGTCGTTCTGGCGTTCGAGTTCGCGCTCGGCCGCCTTGCGATCGGAGATGTCCCGGAAGGTGCCGACGAAGTAGTGCTCGCCGGCGTGTTCGAAGTCGTTGAGCGAGACCGCGAGCGGCACCTCGTGGCCGTCGGCGTGGCGCCCCGGGAGTTCGACGTAGGTCCAGTCGATGTGCTTGCGGCCGGTTTCGAGGTACCGCTGGAGCGCCTCGGCGTGGACCTCCCGGAGCCGCTCGGGGATGATCGTCATCTTCGAGGCGCCGACGAGCTCGTCGGGCTCGTAGCCGAGGATGCGCTCGACCGCGGGGTTGGCGTACCGGACCGTGCTGTCGTCGTCGAGCATGATGATGCCGTCGGCCGACGCCTCCGCGAGCGCGTCGAACGCCTGCCGGTGCTCGCCGACGTCATCGATTCCCGGGGCGTCGGCGTCGTCGACCTCGCGAACGACCCCGACGGTCCCGCGGAACTCCCCCTTGAGCCGGATCGGACTCGCCCGCACCTCACACGCCACGGTGTCGCCGCCTGCGGTGAACACCGGGCAGGTGAGCCGGATCTCGTCGCGGGACTCGCCGACCAACAGCTCTCGGATGGCGGTCTCGGCCCCGACGACGTCCTGCACGTCGAGAACCCGCGAGACGTGACTGCCCACCAGCGACGACCGCGAGTGGCCAGTCAGGTCTGCGAGCGAGTCGTTGACCGCCACGAACCGGCCCTCGCGGTCGAGTTGGTAGACGCCGTCGGCGACCGCGTCGAGGAGCGCCGCGCCCGACAGTCGCGGGTCGTCGGCGTCGGATTCGTCGCGCTCCTCGGCCGGAGAGAACTCCCCCATCGGCGCGACGTTCGGCGCGGACGCTGATAAGGACGCCGGCCAACAGGGCCGGGGCGATCGGATTCGAAAAAACGGGTCGGCTTACTGCTCTTGGCGGATCGCGAGGTTCTCGGGGTCGAACTCCTTTTCGAGGAGGACCTCCTTCTGGTCGGCCACCTCGGCCTCCTGGCGGATGAGGTCCTTGTACTTGCCCTGCGGGGCGATGTCGCCGATGAGGACGCCCCCGACCAGCTTGCCGTCCTTGAACGCGAGGCGGCGCCACTCGGTGTCGCTGTACTTGCGCTCGCACTCGTCGTCGCCCAGCGTCGGGAAGCCAAACGAGAGGAACGGGAAGTCGAAGTGGGTGATCGAGTACGAGGAGACCCACCGGAACGACTCGACTTCCTCGTCGGCGGCCATGTTCTTGGCCGCGATCTGGCCCTGCTCTTTCGCCGAGCCCCACGAGCCGTTCTGGGCGTGCTCGTCGAGGATGGTGTCGTAGTAGCGGGTGATGTCCCCGGCGGCGTAGATGTCGTCGACGTTCGTCTGCATGTACTCGTCGACGACGATGCCGTTGTCCTCCTCGATGCCGGCGCCCTGGAGGTACTCGGTGTTGAAGTTCAGCCCGATGGCGACGCCGACGAACTCGCTGTCGAACGTCTCGCCGTTCGCGTCGACGGTCGAGACGACCGCGCCGTCGTCGTCGGTCTCGAAGCGCTCGACGCCGCTCTCCAGCACGAGGTCGACGCCTTTCTCTTCGAGGGCGTCGTGGATGATCTCGGCGCCGTCGAGGCTCAGCCCGTAGCGCCACCAGCGGTTGCCCCGCATGATGTACTTGGCGTCGACGTCCTGGGCGGCACACACCGCCGCGAGGTCGATCCCGAGCAGTCCCGCCCCGACGACGACGCCGGTGTCGGCCACCGCGGCGTCCTGCTGAATCTTCCGGGCGTCCTGGAACGTCCAGAAGTGATGGATACCCTCGGCGTCGCTGTTCTCGACCGGGAGCTGAGTCGGGGTGCCGCCGGTCGCCACGAGCAGTTTGTCGTACTCGTAGGTGCCGCTGTCGTGGGTGTGGACCTCGCGGGCGTCGGGGTCGACCTCGGTGACGAACGTGTTCAGTTCGAGGTCGATGTCCCGCTCTTCGTACCAGTCGGGCTCGTGGATCGAGATGGGAGCCTCCGGAAGCTTCCCCTTGGCGAACTCCTTGATGAGGATGCGGTTGTAGAGGGCCTCACCTTCGTCGGTGATGACTGTCACATCGGCGTCGGGGGCCTCCTCTCGGAGGGTCTCGGCAGCGGAACTCCCCGCGATGCCGTCGCCGATTATCACGTACGAATCGCTCATAGCCGAACGTTCAGTGTCGGGGTTAAAGTGGATTGCTATCTGTCTATCGTGACAGACAGTCACGAACAAACGATCTTTTAGGAGTTCGGCCCTAACTCTCGGGTGATGAAGATAAACCAGAACGTCCGCCACTTCGCATCGAAGAAGGCACTCGAACTCCCGATGGTCTCGGACCTCGTGAAGGGGAAGCTCGTCGACATGCACACCGACATCTTCCTCGGGAAGGCCGACGCCGAGCGCCGCGAAGAGCGCCGCGAGCACCTCGACGCCTTCTTCGACGCGACGATGGACACCTACCTCGCCGCGCTCCAGGACGGCGCGCCCGAGGCCGAGGCCCGCGAGATCACCCACATCCAGGCCAACTTCGACTTCTACAACCACGGCTGGACCGAGATGATGGAGTTCCCGGTCGACGAACTGGGCGACCACTACGAGCGCTACGAGACGTTCTTCGAACGACACGGCATCGCCATCGACGACCCGCTCGGGGAGTTCGCGCCCCCGAGCGACATCCCCGAGGCCCCCTCGACTCCCGAGAAGCTCGCCGAGCCCGAACACCCCTACGCCGAGGGCGGCTTCGCCGACGACGTGTACGTCGAAGGTCCCGACGGCGAGGTCCGCGTCGGCGGCGGCGAGGAGCCCGAGGACGTGGACGTGAGTCAGGCGCCGGGCGTCGGTGACGAGAACGCCGAGGCGTAACCCGAATGGTAGACGTCGCGTTCTCGGTCGGTCGCGTTCTGTTCGCCCTGTTTCTGGTCGTCCTCAACGGCTTTTTCGTCGCGGCGGAGTTCGCGTTCGTCAGGGTCCGGTCGACGTCGGTCGACAGCCTCGTCGAGGAGGGCCGGTCGGGCGCGAAACTGCTTCAGGAAGAGCTCAAACACCTCGACGACTATCTGGCGGTCACGCAACTCGGGATCACGATCGCGTCGCTCGGGCTCGGGTGGGTCGGCGAGCCCGCGGTCGCGGCGCTGATCGAGCCGGTTCTTGGCTCGATCCTCCCGCCGGACCTGATCCACCTCGCGGCGTTCGCGATCGGGTTCGGGACCATCACGTTCCTCCACGTCGTCTTCGGGGAGCTGGCGCCCAAGACCATCGCGATTGCGCGCGCCGAACAGCTCTCGCTGTTCGTCGCGCCACCGATGCGCTTTTTCTACTACGTGTTCCTGCCGGGGCTCGTCGTGTTCAACGGCACGGCGAACGCGTTCACCCGACTGCTCGGCATCCCGCCGGCCTCCGAGACCGAAGAGACCCTCGAAGAAGAGGAGATCCTGATGGTGCTGTCGCGGTCGGGGAGTCAGGGCAACATCGACAAGGCGGAGGTCGAGATGATCGAACAGGTGTTCGAGCTCGACGACACCTCGGTGCGGGAGGTCATGGTGGCCCAGCCGGACGTGGTGAGCGTCCGAGCCGACCTCTCGCTGGCCGACCTCCGCAAGGTCATCATCGACGAGGGCCACACCCGCTACCCCGTGCTGGAGGCCGACGGCGATCAGGTCGTCGGCTTCGTCGACGTGAAAGACGTGTTGCGGGCCGGCGAGTCGAGCGACGGCCCGTCGGACGCGACCGCCGGCGACCTCGCTCGCGAGCTCCCGGTGGTGCCAGAGACCGGCCGGATCGACGACCTGCTGGCCGAGTTCCAGAGCGAGCGCAACCAGATGGCGGCGATCATCGACGAGTGGGGGTCGTTCGAGGGAATCGTCACGGTCGAAGACCTCGTCGAGCAGATCGTCGGAGACCTCCGGGACGACTTCGACGTCGACGCCCGCGAGCCGTCGATCGAGGCCCGCGAGGACGGGAGCTACGCCGTCGACGGCACCGTCACCATCTCGGAAGTCAACGACGAACTCGACGCCGACGTCGAGATCGACGACTTCGGGACGGTCGGCGGGCTCGTGCTCGACCGGCTCGGGCGCGCCCCGGAGGTCGGCGACCGGATCGAGGCCGGCGGCTACGCGTTCGAGGTCGTGCGGGTCGAGGGCGCCCGTGTCTCGAAGGTGCTCGTGCGGGAAGCCGAGTCCGAAGAGCCCCCCGGAGAAGAGCCGACCGAGTGACCGATCGTCGCGCGTTCCGGACGGATCGGATCTACTCGGTCCGGACGACTTCCTTCCGGTCGGCGATCCGGTCGGCGCACTCGTAGCCCGCGAGGATGCCGCCGTTCAGGCTCCGTTCGGGGTACTGGGCTCGGCTCGCCATCCCGGCGTAGTAGACGCCGTCGGCGACCTCCTCGGCGAGGTCGTAGGGGACGACCGTGTCGAGATACCCGCGCTCGTAGATCGGCGCGGCCCGCGGGTTCCGGGCGAGCCGGAACTGCGAGACGCTGTCGCGGTCCCAGTCGGGGAACATCTCCTCGATGTGGTCGAGCCACAGCGCCTCGATCTCGTTGTCGTCCATCTGCCAGAGGTCCTCCTCGTAGTCCTGAATGTAGCTCGCGACGTACAGCAGTCGATCGCCGCCGTAGCGCTCGGGCGGGACGTAGTTGGTGTGCTCGATGAGCGCGCCGAACGGGGCGTCGTGGCCGATGTTGAGCCAGTACGTGTCGGTGAGCGACTCCTCCATCGTCACGAGCGCACAGACCGCCCCCTGAAAGTCGATGTCGCACTCGTAGCCGGTGAGATCTTCGAGGACGTTGGGCATCGCCGCGACCACCACGTCGTCGACCGCGTGCGTCCGAGTCGTCGTCCCGCCGTCGGCCTCCGCGTGGGCCGCCGCGTCCGGACCGTCGGTGCCAGCGCCATCCTCGACCGCCACGGTGAGCTCGCCGACCGCGCCGTCCTCGATGCCGAGCCCCTCGACGCGGGCGTTGGTGGTGATGTTCTCTCGGCCGACCGCCGCGACGAGCGCGTCGAGTAAGCGGCCGAACCCGCCTTCGAGGTACCCGAGCGGCTCGCCCCGGAGGAGGTCGCGCTCGCCCCGGAACTTGATGCGCCCGAGGAGCCACGCCGCGCTCACGTCCTCCTTGCGGTCGCCGAACTTCGCGTCGAGCAGCGGCTCGAAGAAGTTCTCGTACACCCCACGGGAGGTGTGCTCGAGCAGGAACTCCTTGATCGGAACGTCCTCGAACGCTTCGAGGTCGTCGTAGGTGTCGAACTTCGGGACCCCGCCCCGGACGTCGATCTCCTGGGTGAGCATCGTGAGCCGGAACTTGTCGTAGACGCTCATGTACGGGTACGCCGCGATCTCCCACGGCTTGTCGAGGGGGTAGACGGTCCCCTCCATGTAGTAGGCGTTCTTGCCGATCGGCCACACCAGATCGTCGCCCAGTCCGAGCTCCTCGATGAGGTCGACGATGGTCTCTTCGGTCGCCGAGAGGTGGTGGTAGAACTTCTCAATCTGGTCGCCCCGGGTCTGGTACGTCGCCGCGAGGCCGCCGATCTGGTCGCTGGCTTCGAACACCTGCACGTCGTGGCCGTGCTTCTGGAGGCGGTAGGCGGCCGCGAGGCCCGCGATTCCCCCACCGACGACACCTTTCATGCCACCGGGTTCGCCGCGGGCGGCCAAAGGTCTTGTTGAAGCTCGCCGGCCGCCGGCGCGGGTCGCCGGGCCCACCGGCTCCCGGCAGGTTTTTGCTGGGGCCCCCGTAACGGTCGGACATGCTAACGGTGCGGGCACCGGCGACGAGCGCGAACCTCGGGAGCGGCTTCGACGTGTTCGGGGTCGCGCTCGTCCGACCGGGCGACGTGGTGCGGGTCGAGCGAGC
Source organism: Halorussus marinus (assembly GCF_004521895.1). Taxonomy (NCBI): domain Archaea; kingdom Methanobacteriati; phylum Methanobacteriota; class Halobacteria; order Halobacteriales; family Haladaptataceae; genus Halorussus; species Halorussus marinus. The sequence goes on along the minus strand of NZ_SBIR01000007.1, from coordinate 91,021 downwards.
CCGCGAGACGACGATCGAGATCACGGGCGCTGGCGCGGAGTTCATCCCGACCGACCCGGCCGACAACACCGCGGGCGTGGTCGCCCGAGAGCTCGACGCGCCGGCCCGCATCCAGATCGACAAGGGGATCAGACCCTCCTCGGGGCTGGGCTCGTCGGCGGCGAGCGCGGCCGCGACCGCTGTCGCGCTAGACGAACTCTACGACCGCGGACTCTCCGACGAGGAGTTGGTCCGGGTCGCCGCCGAGGGAGAGGCCGCCGTCTCGGGCGAGGCCCACGCCGACAACGTCGCGCCCGCGATCCTCGGCGGGTTCACGATCGTCACCGACGACGGGATCACGACGCTCGAGGCCGACCTCTCGCTGGTGGTCTGTCTCCCCGAGACCGTCGTCTCGACCCGGGACGCCCGCGGGGTCGTCCCCGACTCGGTGACGATGGATCAGTCGGTCGAGACGGTGGGCAACGCCGCGACGCTGGTCGCCGGGATGGCCCGCGACGACCCCGACCTCGTCGGGCGGGGGATGGCCGACCCGGTCGTCACGCCCGCCCGCGCCGAGCTCATCGACGGCTACGAGGCGGTCGAGTCGGCGGCCCGCGAGGCGGGCGCGACCGGGATCGCAGTCTCGGGCTCGGGGCCGTCGGTGCTGGCGGTGTGTCGGCCCGGCGACCGCCGCGAGGTGGCGGCCGCGATGGTCGAGGGGTTCTCGGAGGCGGGCGTCGACGCCCGCGCCTACCCGACCGAGGTCGGGTCGGGCGCGGAGATCTATCGATAAAAAAGTCGGCGAGTCGCCGTTCAGTTGCCGCGGCCCTGCAACTTCTCTTCCTCGGGGAGGTCGGCGTTGGCCTCGCCCTTCATGCCCGAGCCGATGTCCTTGCTGATCTCCGCGAGGCGCTCGGGGTCGTCGTAGTTGTTGGTCGCCGCCACGATGGCGTCGGCCATCGCCTCGGGGTCCTCCGCACCGAAGATGCCCGAGCCGACGAAGATGCCGTCACAGCCGTGGTGCATCATCAGCGCGGCGTCGGCGGGGGTGGCGATGCCGCCGGCCGCGAAGTTGACGACCGGGAGCCGCCCCGCGTCGGCGGTCTCGTGGACGAGGTGTGCGGGCGCCTCGATCTCGCGGGCGAACGCCTCGCGTTCCTCGTGGTTCATGCCCACGATCTTCCGGATCGCGCCCTTGATGGTGCGCTGGTGGTGGACCGCCTGATTCACGTCGCCGGTGCCGGCCTCGCCTTTGGTCCGGATCATCGCCGCGCCCTCCTCGATGCGCCGGAGCGCCTCGCCGAGGTTCCGGGCGCCACAGACGAACGGCGAGGTGAACTCCCGCTTGTCGATGTGGTAGGCGTCGTCGGCGGGCGTGAGGACCTCCGACTCGTCGATCATGTCGACCCCGATCGCTTCGAGGATCTGGGCCTCCTTGGTGTGGCCGATCCGGGACTTGCCCATCACCGGGATCGAGACCTCGTCGATGATCTCCTCGACGTCGGCGGGGTCGGCCATCCGCGCGACGCCGCCGCGCTTGCGGATGTCGGCGGGGACGGCTTCGAGCGCCATCACCGCGACCGCGCCCGCGTCCTCGGCGATCCGGGCCTGCTCGCGGTTCACCACGTCCATGATGACGCCGCCTTTCTGCATCTGGGCGAACCCGCGCTTGACGAGTTCGCTACCGCGCTTGAGTTCCTCGATATCGGTTGGGTCGGCCATGGTGGTTGGTTACGACGGGAACGGTTAATGCGTACCGGTTGGCCACGAGGTTGCCGCGTCGGGCGGTCCGGTCGCGCCCGGAGCCGAGCCGAACGCAGATGCCAAACGCTTAGTTTTTTGTGCGAGACAGTTCCGACGATGACGGACGCCGATACCGGCCCTGCGGAGTCGAGTCGAACTACACCCGACTCGGGCGCGCCGCCCGACCCCGAGGAGTCGGTGCGGGAGGCGGTCGAGCGCTCGCGGAGCGGCGCGCCGGCGGTCGGGTCGGTCGTCCGCGACCGGTTCTCCTCGGACGAGATCTTCCAGCGGATCATCGCGGCCGCCGACGAGGAGATCACCTCGGGGAGCCGCGAGTTGTTCTTCAGCGCGCTGGCGGCCGGGTTCGCGATCACCATCACCTTCATGCTGTACGTCTCGCTGAAGGCCTCCACCGGCGGTGATCCGGTGGTGAGCGCGCTGTTGTACCCGCTCGGGTTCATCTACATCATCATCGGGGGCTACCAGCTCTACACCGAGAACACGCTCCCGCCGGTGGCGCTGGCGCTCGAACGGCTGGCGAGCATCCCGGCGCTGTTGCGAAACTGGACGGTCGTGCTGGCCGGCAACTTCGTCGGCGGGGCGCTCGGGGCGACCGCGCTCGCGTTCGGCGGGGTCATCTCGCCGGAGGCGGCCGCGGTCGCCGCGGACCTCGGCCAGACCGGCGTCGACACCGCGTGGTGGAGCCTGTTCTCGAAGGCCGCGTTCGCGGGGCTCATCGTCGCCGGGGTCGTCTGGGTGGAGTACGCCGCCCGCGACACCATCTCGCGGCTCGCGGTGGTGTACATCGCCTTTCTCGCGATCCCGCTCGGAGGGCTGTACCACTCTGTGGTCTCGTTCACCGAGATGGTGTATCTGGTGCTTCACGGCGACCTCGCGTTCTGGGTCGGCATCGTCGAGTTCGTGTTGCCGGTGTTGCTCGGCAACACGATCGGCGGGGTGGTGCTGGTCACCATCGTCAACTACTTCCAGACCACCGACCACCGCCTCGAATCCGCCCGGTTCGACGGGGTCGATCGCCAGCTCTCGCTCCGGGAGTGGCTGTTGGGCGGGCTCGCGGGCCGATCGTACGTCCCGCTGATCGACACCGCCGAGCACGGCGGCGAGGGCCGGGAGGGCTATCGCATCGTCGTTCCGATCTCGAACCCGCGGACCGAGACCGCGCTCGTGGAGCTGGCGTGCGCGCTCGCGACCCGGAAGCCCGACGCCAGCGTCCACGTCGTCCACATCGTCCAGACGCCTGACCGGACGCCGAAAGGGTACAACGTCGACCAGCGCGACCGCATCATCGAAGAGTCCGACGCGCTGATGGCCGACATCCGGGAGATCGCCGACCACTACGACGTCGACTCGCGGACCTCGACGGTCGTCTCCCACCGGTCGTTCGAGGAGATCTTCGACATCGCCGAGCGCAACCGCGCCGACCTCGTGGTGATGGGCTGGGGCGACGACCGGCTGTGGTCGGCGGGGCGGGCCGAGCGCGCGCTCGACGAGCTCACGAGCCGGCTCCCGGCCGACTTCCTCGTGTTCAAAGACCGCGGGCTCGACGCCTCCCGGATCCTCCTGCCGGTGGCCGACAACGCCCACGCGGACCTGAACGCCGAGGTCGCCCGGGCGCTGGGCGAGACGGCCGGCTCGGAAGTGACGCTGTTGCGTGTCGTCGACGACCCCGACGAGCGCGAGGCGGGCGAGCGGTTCCTCGCCGACTGGGCCGACGCCCACGACCTCGGAGACGCCGAGCTGGTGGTCGACGACTCGGGCGACGTCGAGGGCGCGATCGCCCGCGAGGCCGCCGATCGGTCGCTGCTGCTGGTCGGGGCGACCGAGCAGGGCCTGCTCGCGCGACTCGTGACCGACTCGCTCCACTTCGACATCGTCAACGAGGTGAACAACTCGGTGGTGCTCGCCGAGCGGGCGACCGACAGGAGCCTCCGGCGCCGGCTGTTCGGGCGGCCGTAAGGCGGCTCGCCGAGACCGCCAGAGCTTTGCGCCGGTCGTGCGACCGTCCCGGTATGTCGCTGCCGAGTCGGGAGGACCTCCCGCGGTACGTCGCGCCCCTGCCCGGGCGGCTGGAGGAGTTCGCGCTCAGGTACGCGTGGGTCATCGTCGCGATCAACCTCGTCGGCACCGCGTTCGGGTTCTGGTACTATCAGGGGCAGTTCTCGTTCGAGCCGGTCGTGATGTGGCCGTTCGTCCCGGACAGCCCCGTCGCGACCCTGTTCATCGCGGGGAGTCTGGCGCTCTGGAAGCTCGGGCGCTCCCGGGAGTGGCTCGACGCCCTCGCGTTCTTCGGCTGTATCAAGCTCGGGCTCTGGACGCCGTACGTCCTGCTCGCGTTCAACGCGGAGTTCTCGTATCTCCACTGGGCGATGTACAACTTCCTGTTCTGGAGCCACCTCGGGATGGTCGCCGAGGCGTTCGTGCTCCACCGATACGCCGACTTCTCGGTCCGGGCGGTCGCGGTCGCGGTCGCGTGGTACGGGTTCAACGACCTCGTCGATTACTTCGTCCCGATCGTCGGCGAGCCCCACCACACGACCGTTCCGGCCGAGTGGGTCGGCTCGACGTACGACCACGCGCTCGCCGCTCACGACGTGGCGGCCGCCGGGGCGGTCGCGCTCACGCTCGGGGCGACGTTTCTGGCGCTGTCGACCCGGGTGAAGAAGCTCGAAGCCGACCGCCGCGAGGCCTGAGCCGCCCGTCGGCGACGAAATCCTTTTGAGCCGAGCCCGTAATCTCGGAACCGATGCCCTCCACGACGCTCTCCCGTCGCGAGCTGCTCGCCTCGGCGGCGACCGCGGGCGCGGCCGCGACGGCCGGCTGTACCGGCTCGGACGGCGTCCCCGACGACCAGCGCTGGCCCCAGTTCGGGTTCGACGCGACCAACGCCGCCGCCAACCCCGACGCCGTCGGCCCGTCCGAGGAGCCGACGGTGGCGTGGGTCCACGCCGCCGGTAGCTACTACCGCAACTCGACCCAGCCCCTCGTGGGCGACGCGGTCTACGCCAACGCGTGGTTCGACGGGGTGTTCGGGCTCGCCCCCGCCGACGGCGCGGTCCGGTGGCACGACGCGGGCGACTACGCCCAGCTCACGCCCGCGCTGGCCGACGGGACGCTCGCGGTCCCCCACCGCGACGGCCTCCGCGGAGTCGCCGCCGACGGCGGGCTCCGGGCGTTCGGCCGGGCGGTCGGCTTCGGGCGGTGGCGGACCGACCTCACCAACCCCGAGTCGTCGCCGTCGGTCGCCGACGAGGCGTTCGTCCTCGGCGTCGGAACGGCAGGTCACGGCCCGGACGGCGGCCGGGTCGCGGCCGTCGAGCGCGCCGACGGCTCGGTCCGGTGGGAGTACTCCGTCGAGACCTCCGTCTGGGGCGCGCCAGCGCTCGCCGACGGCGTCGCCTACGCCGCGGCCCGCGACGACGACGAGGCCGACCCCGACACGCGGGGCACCGTCCACGCGATCGACCTCGCCGACGGCGCGGCGGTGTGGTCCAAACGGCTCGGCGAGTCGCCGCGGTTCAACCCCGTCGGGGCGCCCGTCGTCGGCGACGGCCTCGTCTACGTGCCCACCGGAACCGGCCCGCTGGTCGCGCTCGACGCCGACACCGGCGACGAGGCGTGGCGACTCGCCCCGCCAGACGGCGTGCAGGCCTCGCCCGCGCTGGCCGACGGCGTCCTCTACGTCGCCGGCCTCGACGGGACGCTCCGGGCCGTCGACGCCGCGACGGGCGACCCCGAGTGGACCGAGGCGGGCGAGAAGTACTACGGCGGCCCGACCGTCGGCGATCGTGGCGTCTACGCGGTCGGCGCCGACGGCGAGGTGGTTTCGTGGACCCGGAACGGCGCCGAGCGGTGGCGGGTCCGGATCGACCCGCCGGTCAGCGGGTCGCCGGTGCCCGCCGACGGGATGCTGTACGTGGGGACCGGGGACGGACTGCTGTACGGGCTGGAGTGATAGCGCCGAAAGAGTCGAGAAGACGACGCGGTCGCCAGCAGGCGAGGTCAGCTATCGGACGACGTCACTCCCCGTTCGCGTGGGCCCGAACCCACAGCTCGCCGATTCGCGAGAGTTTGGTCCGGTAGGACTTCCCGTGTTCTTCCTGCTCGATGTACCCCTTGCCGCCCGGCCCGAGCCGGTCGACGTTGTAGATGACCTTCGACCGGAAGCTGTCGGTGTACTCCTCGTCGAGTTCGCTGGCGAGCGCCTCCGCCAGCTCCGAGACCGACGCGAACTCCCCGTCCTCGCCGAGCTTGAACAGGATGACCTCCTCGAACGGCTTGACGTTCGAGAACGAGGCGACCGGAAGCTCGACGATGTGACCGTCGCCGAACTCCTTTGCGCCGATGGTGGTCCCGCGCTCGTCGAACTCCGCGAGGAGGTCCCGGGCGCTGTCGAGGCGCTCGGCGACCCGGTCGTCGTCGACCCCGTCGTCGAGGTCCGCCAGCAGGTCGGCCTGCCGGCGTAGCTCCTCGGCGAGTTCGGTTTCGAGGTACTTCTCCGGGGCGGTGTAGTAGGTGTGGATCTTCGCGCGCTCGTCCTCGCGCTCGACCATCACCGAGTGGGCCGCGGTGGCGTACGCGAAGCTGACCGTGCGGGGCATCGAGGAGATGTTGACCCAGATCTCGCGTCCGGCGTCGAGCTCGGCGTTGATGAGGTCGTAGGCCTGCTCGAACGCGGCGTCGTAGTCGTAGACGTCCGCGACCACGACCCGCTCGGTAGTCGCGCCTAAGAGGTTCCGGAAGTCCTGTTCGAGCTTCTGTGAGATATGCCGGGAGTATTCGACGTTCGCCTCGCTCCCCACCGCACCTTCGAGCAGGATGACCCTGTCGACGTCGAGCTGGTCGCGGACGAGCGGGGCGATGAGCCGGTCGTAGTCGAACCCGACCGGGACGACGTGTGTCTGCATGCGCGTGGGTTGTTCCGAGCGCGAGAAAAGGTTTGGCTAGTCGGCGCCGAGCCCCTCGTAGGTGGCGGGGCGCTCGTCGGCCGCGGGCGCGGTGAACGCCGAAACGCCGACCGTGAGCGCGAGCCCGATCAGCATCCCGACGACCGAGGCGCTCCAGCCCCAGAAGGCGTCGGGAACGAACCCGGTGAAGACGCTGGCGAGGTAGAACGCCTGACTCCCGCCGACGCCCGCGAACATGCCCGCCCGCGTAGTCTCACGCCAGTAGAGGGCGGCGATGACCGGGAGCGCGAGCTGGGCGAACCCGCCGAAGGCGGTGTCGCCGATCTCGATGAGCGAGCCCGGCCGGAACAGGCTGGCGACGAACGCCAGAATCGCGAAGACGGCGACACCGATCCGCGCGAGGACGTCCTCGCGCCGGTCGCTCGCGTCGGGGTTGACGAACGGCCGGTAGAGGTCCCGAGTGAAGTACGACGACCCCGAGAGCAACATCGAGTCCGAGGAGCTCATCATCGCGGCCATCGCGCCCGCGACGACCAGCGCGGCGAACCACGCCGGCGTGTACTCGTTCAGCAGGACCGGCAGGACGTTCCCGCCGTCGGGCACCGCCAGCCCGAGCCCCTGCGCCCACGCCCCGAGCAGGAACGCCGGGACGAACAGCAACACGACCAGAATCGGCCACAGCGCGAAGGTGCGCTTGAGCACCGTCTTGGACTTCGCGACGAAGAACCGCTGGTTCACCTGCGGGAACATCGCCACCCCGAACGCGATCGAGATCGCCTGCGAGAGCATCCACGGGACGGTGTAGAGCCCGCCGCCGAGCGCGAGGAACTCGGGGTTCGAAGCCGCGAGCCGGTCGGTGGCCGCGCCCGCCCCGCCGACGGCCGAGAGCACCCACGCGAGGGCGGCCCACACCATAACGAGCATGAACGCCCCCTGGAGGGTGTCGGTCCACGCGATGCCCCGCATCCCCGCGAGCACGACGTAGGCGATCATGAACGCCGTGATGAGCCCCGCGCCGGCCCAGTAGGGGATGGTCCCGCCGGTGAGCGCTTCGAGCGCGGTGCCGGCACCGACCTGCTGGAGCATCACGTACGGGAACAGCCAAAAGAGGCTGACCGCGGCGACGAGTCCGCGGAGCCACTGGGAGCCAAAGCGGTCCCCGAGCATCTCGCCGAGGGTGACGTAGCCGTGCTCGCGGCCGACCAGCCACTGCTTGTAGCCGACCACGTACCACAGCACCGCGAAGATGATCCCGTCCATCAGCCCCATCACGAGAATCCACTCGGGGCCGGCGCCGTACGCCAGGTTCGGCCCGCCGAAGAAGGTAAACGCCGACAGCAGGGTGGCGAAGGTGGTAAACAGGAGCACGACCGTCCCGAGCGTCCGGCCCGCGAGGTAGTAGTCCTCGGCCGAGCGGTCGGTCAGCCGGTAGGCGAACAGGCCGATGGCGAGCGCGAGCACCAGATAGCCGCCGATGATGCCGAGTTGGAGCGGGAGGTCGCTCACGGTCGCACCTCCGCCTCGATGCCGAGGCCCCACGCGCGGCGGGCGAACGCCCAGAACGTCGCGGCCGCGAGCGCCATCCACCCGATGTGCCACCAGAGCCACGCCGGCAGTCCCGCGATCACGGTCGCGTCACGCCACATGAACCACGGGATCGCCAGTGCGGCGACGACGAAGCCGGCGATCGCCCACCCGACCGCTTCCAGTTTCGAGACCATATCAGCCGATTGCCACCACGCCGGCATAAGTATTGCTGAAAGTACCCAAGGTAGTTCTTTGAATCAAAATTTTATTCAAATGTGCGGTTCCGGTACGATTGTCTTTCGTCGTCCTCGGGGGAGTCCGCGATCGGGCCACCGGGCCCGCTCGGGAATCGACCGCTCGACCGGCGCTCAGAGCACCCTGTTTGTCATCCCGTCGAGGTCGCCGGCGACGTACCGCTCGTAGTTGTCCGCGAACAGGTCCGCACACCGCTCCCAGTAGTGGGGCGTCGACCCCGCCATGTGGGGCGTGAGGACCGCGTTCGAGAGGTCCCAGAGCGGCGAGTCTGCCGGCAGGGGCTCCTCGTCGAACACGTCGAGGGCCGCTCCGCGGATCCGGCCCTGCTGGAGCGCCGCGGTGAGCGCGTCCTGATCGACGATCTCCCCGCGGGCGACGTTGACGACCACGCCGGTCGAGGGCATCGTCCGGAACGCCTCCTCGCCGAGCAGTCCCCGGGTCTGGTCGGTGAGCGGACAGGCGACGACGACGTAGTCGGACCGCGAGAGCACCTCGAAGAGCCCGTCGGGGCCGAACGCCTCGTCGACCGCCTCGGGGGCTGTCTCGGGGGTCCGCTTGGTGCCGAGCACTTCCATCCCGAACGCGGACGCCAGTTCGGCCACGCGGGCGCCGATGGCGCCGACGCCGACGATACCGACCGTCTCGTCGCGGAGTTCGCGCCCGCCGTACGACTCCCAGACGCCGCGGTGTTGCTGGGCGATCCCCTTGTGGATGTTGCGCTCGAACACCAGCATGTACCCGAGCACCTGCTCGCCGATGGGTTCGGCGTGGACCCCCGAGGCGTTGGTGAGCGCGACGTCCCGGGATTCGAGCGCGTCGGCGTCGAAGTGGTCGACGCCGGCGCTCAGCGACTGCACCCATCGGAGGCGCTCGGCGCGGTCGAGCCGGTCGTCGGGGAGCCGGACCGTCGCCACGATCTCGGCGTCGGGGAGTCGGTCGTCGGTCTCGGGCGGCGTCGCGGTCACCGCGAGATCGGCGCCGGGCAGTCGGTCGGCGAGCGCGGTCCGGAGGCTCGCTCTGGCGTCGTCCGAGAGGTAGTGGGGGATCAGAACGGTCGGATCGTTGGGCATGTCTACGGCGTCGGCCGACACCGAGTAATAGCTGTTGCTGGCCCGCTCGCCGACCGGGGGTCGGGCGCAACAACCGATTTAGGTCCGTCCGGCGTACCGGCGGTATGCGATCCGCGATTCAGCTGTACACGCTCCGCGAACTGGACGAGCCCGTCCCCGCACTGGTTTCCCGGGTCGGCGAGACCGCCTTCGACGGCGTCGAGTTCGCCGGGCTCGGCGGCGCGGACCCCCGCGACGTCCGGCGCGCGCTCGACGACGCCGGCCTCGACGCGGCCGCCGCCCACGTCGGGATCGAGGCGCTCGAAAACGACTTCGAGGCGACCGTCGAGACCTATCGGCGACTCGAGTGCGATCGGCTCGTCGTCCCGTATCTCGACGAGCCACACTTCACGAGCCGCGACCGCACGACCGAGACCGCCCGACTCCTCGCGGAGATCGACGCCCGTCTCGGCGAGCGCGGGCTCGGACTCGCGTACCACAACCACGACCACGAGTTCGTCGCGGTCGGCGACGCCACGGCGTACGATCTGTTGGTCGACGAGACCGACCTCGATCTCGAACTCGACGCGGGGTGGGCGACCGCGGCGGGACGGGAGCCGGCCGAACTGCTGGGTCGGCTCCGGGACCGCGCGCCGCTCGTCCACCTCAAGGACGTGGCGGGCGACCGGCCGGTCGAACTCGGCGACGGCGACCTCGACGCCGAGCGGTGTGTCCGAGCGGCCCGCGAGGCCGGGACCGAGTGGCTCGTGTACGAGCACGACGACCCCGACGACCCCGAGGCGTCGCTGGCCCGCGGCGCGGCCGGCGTGGCCGACCTCCTCGCGTAGAGGTCGCGGGCGACGCGTTCACGCCTCTTTTTTCGTGTGAACCAGCCGACAGGGTCTCGGCGAGACACCCGGGGATTCGGACTGGAGCCGACCGAATTGATGGTTTATCGAACCTCTCAAGTATTACGCTACGATAGTCAGAGAAAACTCCGATAATGACAAGCTACCTGTGAATCCGGAGGGTTTATTTGCGTCAACTGTCCACCCAGTACTGGGTTACGCCAAAACACAACATATGTCATACACAAAAAGCGTTTTCGACGGAGCCAAAGCGGAGGCCGGACCGACGCGGGACGGAACGCCGAGCGCAGTTCGCGTCGAACGGAGCGCCGTCGCGGAGGGACTCGATGGCGACTGAGACGTTCGGTGCGCTCTCGCTGGTACCGCCGCTGCTGGCGATCGTACTGGCGATGGTCACGCGCCGCGCCATCCTCTCGCTGTTCCTCGGAATCTGGTCGGGCGGGGTCATCTACACGGGTGGCCACGGCGTCGTCCAGACGCTGACGTGGACCGCCCAGTCGATCGGCGAGAGCCTCTTCCACGCGAAGATCCTGATGATCGTGATGTTCCTCGGGGCCGGAGTCGCCCTGATATGGCGGCTGGGCGGGGCGCTCGCCATCGCGAACGCCGCCACCTCCCGGTTGGACTCCCAGCGGAAAGTCGGGCTGGCGACGTGGATCTTCGGGATGCTGTGGTTCTTCGGAGACTACTCGAACACCGCCATCGTCGGCACGACGATGCGTGACATGGCCGACGAGATGCGGATGTCCCGGGAGAAGCTCTCGTACATCGTCGACTCCACCGCCGCGCCGGTGGCGACGTTCGGCATCTCCAGTTGGGTCGTCTACCAACTGAGCATGATCGAACAGGGCTACGAGGCCGCGGGGATCACCGGTCAGGCCCCCGAGTCGTTCGGCCTCTTCCTCCAGAGCATCCCGTTCAACATGTACTGCATCTTCGCGCTGGCGATGGTCGGGATCATCATCCTCACCCAGCGTGACTTCGGCGAGATGCTCGACGCCGAGCACCGCTCGTGGAAGGAGGGGAAGGTGCTTCGGGACGACGCGGTGCCGATGCAAAGCGCCGAGGACAGTCTGGGCGACATGTTCACCGACTCGCCCCAGCTCCGGTACTTCCTCCTGCCGGTCGGAACGCTCATCGCCGTGGTCTTCGCGGGCGCGGCCTACACCGGCTTCGCGGGATCCGAGAGCGGCGCGGCGTTCATCGACGTCGTCAGCAACGCCCAGTTCGTCGACGCGCTCCTCTGGGGGGCGTTCTCGATGGCCGCGATGGGGATCATCTCCGGGACCGTCGGGGGCCTGATGGACCTCGAAGAGGCCATGGAGACGGTCATCGACGGCTTCAGCATGATGCTGACCGCGGCGTCGATCCTCGTCATGGCGTGGACCATCGGCGGCGTCACCAGTTCGCTCGGGACGGGCGTCTACGTGACTAACGTCGCCGAGTCGCTGATCAGTCCGATGCTGTTGCCCGTCATCATCCTGTTCGCGTCGGCGCTGATCGCGTTCTCCACGGGGACTTCGTGGGGGACAATGGCGATCGTCACACCGATCGCGGTCCCGCTGGCGTGGAACATCGGCAACTCGACGCCGGAGCTACTACCGGTCGCGATCGGGACCGTGTTCAGCGGTGCGATCTTCGGCGACCACTGTTCGCCCATCTCGGACACGACGATCCTGTCGTCGACGTTCACGGGGGCGGACCACATCGACCACGTCCGGACCCAGATGTACTACGCGGTGACCGTCGTCCTCGTCGCGGCGGCGATGCTGACCATCTGGGGCGCGACTCGGGTCACGCCGCTCGTGTTGCTCCCGGTCGGCGTCGGCCTGCTCTACGGGCTGGTCTACGGCCTCTCGGAGTGGGACGCCAACCGCAAGAACCTCACGGCGCGAGCCCAGCGGTCGAGCCGGGACGCCGCGCCGTCCGACGACTGATCGACCGACAGCGACTTTTTTGCGATTCGGGGAGGTGAGCGGTCGCCCGCACGCCGGGCGGCGAGCCCGCGACTGACTACTGAGAGCCGGACTCGCCCCGTTCGTACGCGATTCCCGTCACGAAACCGAACCCGGCCAGCCCCCACCCCAGAACCGTCGCGGCGAGCGTCGGGCCGGCGTCGACGCCCTGCAAGAGCGCCGTGGTCCCGAACGTGAGGACGCCGGCGAACGCGCCGCTCGTCCAGTTGGGCGCGTCGGTGCGGCGGAGCCGGTCGGGAAATCGGAGCGCGATGGCGGTTCCAACGGCGTACACCTGTGCGATGGCGACGAGCAGTATCGGGACGCGAGAGGTTGGCGCGGCGGCCGCGACCGCCGCGGGCACGGCGAGACCGACCGCGACCCCGACGGCGTACCGAACGGTGCGGTTCACGACCGACGATTTCGGCGACAGTTCAAAAAAGGTGGCACCCGGCTCCCCACGGTGACGACAGGTATTTCAGTTTCGGTGTGTCAGTTTAAAACATCCATGGCCGCGTTTCCGCACATGGACACATCACAATCACGCCCCTCACACGGGCAGTTCATCACTCATGGACGATACAGCAAAATACGTCATTCACGCGGACATCACCGCCGACGGGGTGGTAGAGCGGAGTGACGTCGTCGGCGCGGTCTTCGGGCAGACCGAAGGCCTGCTCGGCGACGACCTCGATCTCCGCGACCTCCAGCAGTCGTCGAAACTCGGTCGCATCGACGTCAGCGTCGACAGCCAGAACGGACAGTCGTTCGGAACCGTCACCATCGCGTCGAGTCTCGACAAAGTAGAGACCTCTATCCTCGCGGCGGCGCTCGAAACGATCAGCCGCGTCGGTCCGTGTCGCGCGAGCGTCTCGGTCTCCAAGATCGAGGACGTGCGGGCCGCCAAGCGCCGGAAGGTCGTCGACCGCGCCAAGGAGTTGCTCGCCGACTCGTTCGACGAGGACGTGATGTCCTCCAGAGAGATCATGGAGGAGGTCCGCCAGAGCGTCCGCGTCGAGGACATCGCCGAGTACGAGGGCCTGCCCGCGGGACCGCGGGTCGAGGACAGCGACGCCATCGTCGTGGTCGAGGGCCGGTCGGACGTGCTGAACCTCCTGCGGTACGGCGTCAAAAACGCCGTCGCCGTCGAGGGCACCAACGTCCCCGACGCCGTCGCCGACCTCACGCAGGGTCGGACCGTCACCGCGTTCCTCGACGGCGACCGCGGGGGCGACCTCATCCGGAAAGAGCTCTCGCAGGTCGGGGACATCGACTACGTGGCGTTCGCGCCCGGCGGCAAGTCCGTCGAGGACCTCGAACGCCACGAGGTCATGTCCGCGCTCCGGAGCAAGCGCCCGTTCGAGAAGTCGATGGTCGGCGAGGACGACGAGCGCTCCGACGACGGGGACGCGACACCGAACGGCGCGGACGCGAGCGTCGACTCGGACGCGAGCGAGCCCGGGACCGCGGCGACCGACGGGAGCGCCCGGCCCGCGCCCGCACCCGACGGCGACGCCGGCCCCGAGGAGCCGGCGTCGGCCGACGCCGAACCGGTCTCGCCCGGCGCCGAACCCGACCCGGACGCGACCGACCCCGACTCCGCGCCCGACGCGTCCGACGCGGAGTCGACCCGTGAGGGCGACGACGCCGACGCCCCGACCGACGCCGAGCCAGCGCCGGCGACCCTCGAGGGCCACGTCGAGGAGGTCGTCGACGCCGAGACCGGGACGGCCCGACTGCTGGGCGAGTCCTACGAGACGCTCGGCGAGGTGGCGGCCGAAAACGCCTTCGAGGCGGTTCGGGACGCCGACGAGACGCCGTACGCCGTCGTGCTCGACGGGACGCTCGAACAGCGACTCCTCGACGTGGCGGCCCAGCGCGGCGTCGGGCAACTCGTCGCCGCCGACCTCGGGGAGTTCGTCAAGCAGCCGGCCGGCGTCCGTATCCGGACCGCAGACCAGTTCTAGAGCCGTCGACCGAGCACTCGGGCGTCGCTACCGTCGGCGTAGAAGGCCGGGTCGCGACCGACTTCCTCGAACCCCATCGACTCGTAGAGGGCGCTCCCGGCGTCGTTCTCCGGGTGGACCGCGAGGCGGACTCGCGAACAGCCGGCCGCCCGGAGCGCGTCGAAGGCGCCGGCGAGCAATCGCCGCGCTCGGCCCTCCCGCCTGCGGGCCGGCGCGACGACCAGCTCCGCGACGTAGCCGGCCTCTCCGTCGTGGAACGCGACGAGGTAGCCGGCGGGCTCGCCGTCGGCGACCGACACGAGGGTGATCGGCGGACCGTCGATCGCGTAGCTCAACAGCGGCGGGTTCGGCTCCCGGAGGTGACCCTGAAGTTCGCGGAGCCGGGGTTCGTCGGCGGCGACGGCGGTCCGGATCACGCGACCACGAGCGCCGCCAGCGCCGCGCCGACGATCGCGCCGGTCAGCGTGGCGAGGAAGTTCACGCCCTGATTGCCGAGTCGGTCGCCCTCGACGGTCGCCCCGAGCACGCTGTCCATCGTCATCCCGCCGACTCCGGCGAGGACGATCACGGCGCCGCCGACGAGCCCGATGTCCCCGAACAGCGCGACCGCGAGCGCCGCGACGACCGACGCGCCCGCGAGCCCCGCGAGTTCGCCCTGCCAGGTCACGCCGCCGTCGGTGCCGGGTTCGACCCGCTCGAACGTGGTGATGAGCCGTGGCTCGTCGAACACCCCGCCGATCTCCGAGGAGAGGGTGTCGCTCATCGCGGCGGCCATGCTACCGGTGAACGCAAACAGGAACAGCGAACCGTCGACCGGGAGCTTCCCGTGGGCCGCGTACGCGAGCACCGCCAGGAGCGCGACCGCGGCGTTCCCGAGCACGTTGCCGCTCCCGCGGGCGCCCTCGTTGTCCTCGGCGACGCCGCGGGCCTGCTTGTCCTCGTACCGGAACTTCGTCGAGAGGCTCCCGATGCCGAAGAACGCGATGAGCACCGCGAACCACGCGTAGCCGCCGAGCACGACGGTGAGCACCGCCAGTAGCATGCCCGTCAGCATCCCCGGGATCGAGGCGGCGTCGAGCGCCCACGAGACGTAGCCAAAGAGCGCGGTCACCGCAACCGCGATCGCGACGTTCTCGACGGTCACCGCGACCGCGAGATCCGCGAACAGCCAGAGCAGGAACGCCACCGACAGCAACACCAGCGGGTCGTCGCGGGCGAACAGCACCGACCGGAGGAGCGCGGCCGCGAGCGCGCCGCTGGCCGCCAGAAACACCACTTTCGGCAGGGCGCCCGCGATCCCGGGTCCGTCGATTTCGAGCACCAGAGCCTGTCCGACCGCGGCCGCGAGCAGGCCGCCGAGCACGAACGCGCCGGTGCGCTGAAGCTCGTCGGCGCCGTACTCCCGGGCCGCCTGCTGGGCGAGGTTGCCGAATCCGACCACGAGGAGGCTGGCGACGAACGCCCGCGTCGGGAGTCCGAGCAGCGACGACAGCAGAGCCAGCCCCGTCGCGGCGAAGGCGAATCCCGCCAGCCCGTCGAGCCGACCCACCTGTCTGTCGGCGGGCCGGGCGAACAGCTCGAACACCGGGCCGTCGGTGATCGAGAGGGCCGCCACCGCGACGAGACCGAACGCGATGGCGGTCGCCGGACCGACGGCGAGGGCCCCAAGCGACAGCGTCGAGACCGCGGCGTACGCCGCCGCGCGACGAACTCTCGTGGTCACGTTGCTTCCCCGTTTCCGCCGACGCCTACTTAATCCTCCCGAAGCGCCGGCTCTGCTCCCCGGCGCCGTCTGACGGACGGCGGACGGACGACCCGCCGAGAGCCCCGTCGCGGTCCGTGACGTTTAGGGCGCTCCCCGATCAACTCCCACTCAGTGGGGCTGTACGACCGGTATCTGGCCGCCCGCCTGCGTCGCCACGAGGCGACCCCGCCCAGCCACGTCGCCGTCGTCATCACCGAGCGCGACCTGCTCGAACAGGGCGCCTACCGGACGCTGGAGGAGTTTTTCGAGTGGGCCTTCGAGTACGACGCCGACCGGGTAACCGTGTACGTCAGCGTCCTCGACGAGGGCGCGGTCCCGACGCTCGAACGCGAACTCGAACGCGTGAGCGCGCCCCGCCCGCTGGCGGTCCGCAGTCCCGAGGACGTCCAGCGGGCCGACGCGCCGATCCAGGTGTCGGTCGGACTCGGCGGCAAACACGAGTTCGCGGGCGCGGTCGCCCGGATCGCCGAGGACGTCGAGGCGGGCGAACTCGCCCCCGAGGAGATCGACGAGACCGACGTCGAGCAACACCTCGTCTTTCCCGAGAACCCCGATCTGGTGATCAAGACCGGCGCCGAGCGCCTCTCGGACTTCATGATCTGGCAGTCGGTCTACTCGGAGCTGTACTTCACCGACGTGAACTGGCGTGACTTCCGGAAGCGCGACTACCTCCGCGCGCTACTCGACTACGAGAACCGCCAGCGGCGGTTCGGCCGGTAGGCCGAACGGCGTCGCGAGCGAAGCGCGGCAACGAAAGTTCGGACGCTGAGCGAAGCGCCCGAGCCTCGACGAACGAAGGCAGTGAGTTCGTCGGCGGTTCGGCCGGTAGGCCGAACGGCGTCGCGAGCGAAGCACGGCGACGGAAGTTCGGACGCTGAGCCGGGCGGGGCCCTCCGACCTCAATCGGCCGACGAGCTCTCGCCCTCCGCGTCGAGTTCGTCGACGGTCGTCCCCTCCGGGAGCGTGTCCCGGAACCGGTCGATGACCTCGCGGGCCTCCCGGAGTTCGACGCCGCCGACCGCCCGCACGAGCGCGGCCGCGCGCTTGACTTTGGTCCGGCGCCAGGACTCCTCGCGGGACTCGTAGGTCCGGATTCCCCGGAGGAAATCCACCTTCGAGAACTCCGGCCAGTAGGGCGTACAGAAAAACACCGCGGCCTCGTTGCCGTTGGCGTGCCACGGCAGGAAGTTCGACGTGCGCTCGTCGCCCCCGGTTCGGATGATGAGATCGACGTCCCGGAGCGGGTCGTCGTAGAGCCTGTTGTCGATCTCGCCGACGTCGATGTCGTCGGGGTCGAGGTCGCCGTCCTCGACCGCGCGGGCCACGTCGCGGGCGGCCCCCAGTAGCTCGTTTCGACCGCCGTACGCCAGCGCGACGTTGAGCGTGAACCGGTCGTAGTCGTCGGTCCGGCGCTCGGCGTACCGGATCGCCTCTCGGACGCTCTCGGGCAACATCGTCTCGTCGCCGATGGCCCGGATCCGGACCTCGCCGTCGTGGACCCGGTCGTCGTCGGCGAACTGGTAGAGCTTCCGTTCGAGCAGGTCGAAGAGGGCCTCGCGCTCGTGGTCGGGTCGGTCGAAGTTCTCGGTCGAGAACGCGTACAGCGTCAGCTCCTCGACGCCGAGGTCCCGGCACCAATCGAGCATCCGCTCGGTCGTCTGGGCGCCCGCGCGATGGCCGTCGGGGGCCTCGCCGCCGTTCCGGTCGGCGTACCGGCGGTTGCCGTCCTGAATGACCGCGACGTGTGTCGGCCCGCCGGAAATTTCGCGTTTGAGGAGACGCTCGTAGGCGGCCCGCGCTCGGCGCTGTACCCACGGTAACATCGCTTTGTCGAGCAGACGCCGCCGAGAGCAATTAGTTTTGTGACCTGTGGCGCGCTAAGAGAGTCACTCACATCCGGGTCAGCTCCGCCCGTTTGCATAGCTTTTTAAGGATGGAACGAGTTGGTACGACTGCAATGGCGAAAGGTACGGTCGACTTCTTCAACGACACTGGCGGTTACGGTTTCATCGACACTGAGGACGCGGACGAGGACGTTTTCTTCCACATGGAAGACGTCGGCGGCCCGGACCTCGAGGAAGGACAGGAAGTCGAGTTCGACATCGAACAGGCAGACAAAGGGCCGCGGGCGACGAACCTCACGCGTCTGTAACGGTTCCGCCCGTAGCTGTATTTTCTTGGCGCCGACCGCGTAGCGACGGGTGTCCTCCGAATCGTAGGGCGTTTAACGCCCGGAGCGCGTTGGTCGAGACATGAACGAGACGCTCGACGAGGACCTGTATCGCCGGACGAAACAGCTGCTCGAACCCGGCGAGATCCGGCTCAACGGCGCGATCGTCCACACCGACCTCGACGGGAGCGACGACATCGAGATGCACCAGCTCACCGTCGACGTGGGCGAGGTCATCGCCGAGCACGCCGGCTACGAACCCAAGGACACGTTCGTCTACTCGGGCACCGACGACACCGACTTCGCGTCGAATCAACACCAGGGGCTCACCCTCGACGACGAGGAGTTCGTCTGGGAGTGCCAACAGCTCCTGCGGGAGGGCACCTTCGACGTGGTGTTTTACTACGAGGCCGACGCCGATCAGGCGGCGATCCTCGACGACGTCCGCGAGCTCGGGTTCGACGTGACCGGCGTCGAGGGCGAGTGACCGCGACACGGCGTGGCACGAACTGTCGCGTTTGGAAGGCTTTACGTAGCGGCGGTTCAAACCCCCGAACAAGACGAGTGCGGTGAGTTCATTCAGACAATCATGACTCTCGGAACATCTACTGCCGGCGTCGTCTCGGGGGGTCGGTTCCCGTGACCGCAGCGACCGGCGTCGTCTCGGGGCTTCGGGTGACTCACGAGAACGCGAGCCTCGACGACGTCGAAGCGGCCTGTCACGCGGACACCGAAGCGGTCGTCGAGCGACTGGTCGCCATCCCGCGCGTCGAGGAGGCGTTCGCGCTCCAGACGTGCAACCGCTTCGAGGCGTACGTCGTCACAGACGAGAAGTCGACGGGCCGAGCGGTGCTCGGCGACTTCGCGCCCGACGCGGCGGGCCACGCCGCCGTGGAGATGGGCCACGAGGAGAGCCTGCGCCACCTGCTCCGGGTCGCGGCCGGGCTCGAATCGCTGGTACTCGGCGAAGACCAGATCCTCGGACAGGTCCGGGACGCATACCAGACCGCCGTCGAGGCCGACGCGATGGGGCCGATGCTCGACGACGCGGTCACCAAGGCGATCCACGTCGGCGAGCGCGCCCGCACCGAGACCGCGATCAACGAGGGCGCGGTGTCGGTCGGGAGCGCGGCGGTCGAACTGCTCGGCGAGCGCCGGGACCTCGGCGACGCCGCCGGACTGGTCGTCGGCGCGGGCGAGATGGGCGCCATCGCAGCCCACGCACTCGCGGACGCCGCCGTCGAGACGCTGTACGTGGTCAACCGCTCGCCCGAGCGGGCGGTCAAGCTCGCGACCGAGACCGACCACGACGACGCTCGCGGACTCGGGCTCGACGCGCTCGACGCCGCGCTCTCGGCCGCCGACGTGGTGGTCTCGGCCACCGGGAGTCAGGGCCACGTCCTCGACGCCGCCGACCTCGCCGACACCGGCGCGCTGGTCGTGGACATCGCCCAGCCCCGGGACGTCTCGCCGGCCGCGGACGCGCTCGACGGCGTCACCGTCTACGACATGTCCGCCCTCGAATCGGTCACCGGCGAGACCGAGCGCCGCCGTCGGGCGGCCGCCGAGTCTGTCGAGGCGATGATCGACCGGGAGTTCGAGCACCTGCTGGAAGGGTACAAGCGCAAGCGCGCCGACGAGGTCATCGCCACGATGTACGAGAGCGCCGAACGCATCAAAGAGCGGGAGATCTCGCAGGCGATCTCCCAGCTCGAAGCCGACGGCGACCTGACCGACGACCAGCGCGAGGTCGTCGACGCGATGGCCGACTCGCTGGTCTCCCAGCTGCTCGCGCCCCCGACCAAGAGCCTGCGCGACGCCGCCGCCGAGGACGACTGGGCGACGATCAACACCGCGCTCCAACTGTTCAACCCCGAGTTCGGCGACGACGAGCGACCGGCGGATCACGCCGACGAACTCCCCGACGAGGCCGCCCCGGGCATGCCCGACCACGTTCGCCAGCGGATCGCCGGCGACGACGACTAACCGCGACCTTTTGTTCGGTCGGCGCATAAACGCGCCTCCCTTGCAAACGCTCGATCAAAAACACTGCCTCACCCCCTTCGGGGGTTCCTTGGTCTGCTCGCTCCCTCCGGTCGCTCGCGGTCCAACTGCTTGTGGGTCCGGTGGGTTGTCGAGCGTTCGCGGATCCTCGATGGACCGTCGAGCGTTCGCGGATGCCCGCTGCTCAGTGAAACTCGGGGGCCGCCACGGACCTTTATTTACGAGCGCGACGAATTCGACGGTATGAGTGACCTGCTATCCGACGAGGAGATCAGCGAGAAGGCGCCCGAAGGCTGGGAGCGCGAGGGCGAGGAGATCGTCCGAACGTTCGAGTTCGACGACTACCTAGAGGGCGTGGCGTTCGCCTCGGAGGTCGGCGAACTCGCCGAAGAGGAGTTTCACCACCCCGAGATGCGGATCGGGTACAAGGTGGTCGAGGTGCGGTTCACCAACCACGAGGCCGGCGGCATCACCGACGCCGACGTCGAGATGGCCGAGTTGGTGAACGACGTGCGCTGATGGACGCCCGCTACGTCTTCGCGGTGCGGTTCCGGCTCGATCCCGCGGCCGAGGGCGTGAGCGTCGACCCCGCCGAGTTCGAGACCCGCCTCGCCCGGGCGGCCGACCCGCCGGGCGAGGAGGGGTGGCTGTTTTTCCGGGACAACCTCTGGCGCGGCGAGGTCAACGACGACGAGCACTTCCGGCGGCTCACCGAGGAGGCGCTGGGCGTGGACGTCCGGTCGGTGGAGTACCGCGCGTTCGAGACCGACGAGGAGTACTTCGAGGCGCTGAAAGACGCGATCCGGACGGAGCTGGCGACGTTCAACGCCGACTCGGTCCCGGCGGTGCTCACGAAGTACCTCGGGAGCTCTGTCGAACTCCGATAGGGCAGAATACTTATCTTTCCGCCGTCCCTACGAGCGGTCCCATGGTCGCCCGCGAGTACGACTTCTGGCTGCTCGACCTCGACGGCACGCTCATCGACATCGACTGGTCGTACCCCCGGTCGGTGTTCGACGAGGTCGGCGACCGGCTGGGCCGGGAGTTCACCGACCGGGAGGCAGAGCTCCTGTGGCACGGGCTCGGCGGGAGCCGCGACGACCAGCTCCGGGCGTGGGGAATCGACCCCGAGCGGTTCTGGGACGCGTTCCACGGCGTCGAGGACCCACAGCGGCGGGCCGAGAAGACCTACCTCTACGACGACGCACGGTTCGTGGCTGAGCTCGACTGTCCGGTCGGGCTGGTGACCCACTGCCAGCCGTTCCTGACCGGGCCGGTGCTCGACGAACTCGACATCCGCGACTGGTTCGACACCGTGGTCTGCTGTGACGCCGACCTCGGCTGGAAGCCCGACCCCGGCCCCGTCGAGCACGCGATGGCCGACCTCGGCGTCGGAGCGACCGACCGGCGGGGGGTCTTCGCCGGCGACGGCGCCAACGACGTGGGCGCGGCGTGGAACGCCGGCCTCGACGCGGTCCACGTCGAGCGCCACGGCCACGACCGGCGCCGCCAGTGCGTGCTCGGCGACTACCGGATCGAGAGCTTCGACGAGCTACTGGCCGAACCCCGGTAGCTCGTCGAGGATCGCGGCCAGTCGCTCGTCGAGGGCGGTCACGAGCGCCTCGACGCCCGGCTTCTCGGCGCGGTCGGGGTTGGCAAACAGCCGGACGCGCTCGGTGCCGACCGACACGAACCCGAGCCCCAGCTTCTCGGCCGTCGCCCGGAGCCCGAGCCCCGCGTCGGCGTCGCCGGCCGCGACCTTCCGTGCGGGACTCTCGTGGGCCCGGGCCGCGAGTTCGAAGCCGTCGATCGCCTCGACCAGCTCGTGGCGGGTCGTCGCCCGCTCGTCGGCGAGGTCGGCGAGCGCGTCGGCGAGGTTGGTCCGGAGCCCCGAGTCCGTCCCGCGGTTGACGAACCGCAGTTCGCGGTCGACGAGGTCCCCGAGTCCCGCGATGCCCTCGGGATTACCGGCCGGGACGACCAGTCCCCACTCGCGGTCGTAGGCGCCGAGCGGCTCGGGGTCGCCGGCGGGCGATCCCGCGGTCGTCGCGACGACGTCGGGCACGCCGTCCCGGAACCGACGCAGACCCTCCCGGGAGCCGACCGCGAGGTATCGCGGCCGGTCGAGCGCGTCGAGCAATCGGGCGAGCGCGGGATCGTCCTCGCCGACGCCGAGGACCGACGGCGGGCGCACGTCCGGCGAGAACAACTCGACTTCGACCGACTCGCCGGCGCCGACGTAGGCGGTGTCGGCGTCGACCTCGACCACGCCGTCGGCCTCGACGAGGCTGGTGGTCGCGCCGCTGCCCTTGTCGACGGTGTAGGCCAGCAGGTCGCGGTCGCCGCCGGCGGCGCCGGTCGCGTCGCCCTCCTCGCCGACCGCCTCGGGCGCCTCGACGAGTCCCACGGGGAGCATCCGGGTCCGGCCCTCGCCGTAGCGCTCCTCGGCCGCCATCCGCGCGGTGACGGTGGCGGTCGCGGGCTCGGGCAGTCCCGCGGCCTCCCGGATCGCGGGCGCGACGAAGGTGCGGAAGATCGTGAGCGCCGAGACGGGGTAGCCCGGCAGGCCCACGTACGCGGAGCCGCCCGACGGTTCGGCGGGGTCGTCGGCCGACTCGTCGGGGCGGCCGTCGAGCCGGCCGACCAGCATCGGCTTGCCGGGCTTGACAGCCACGCCGTGCAACAGGAGTTCGCCCCGTTCTTCGATGACCTGATAGATGACGTCGACCGCGCTCGCGCTGGTCGAGCCAGACGACAGCACGAGATCGCACTCGGCGGCCGCCTTCCGGAGGAGCCGCTCCATCTCGTCGTAGTCGTCGCCCGCGTGGGGGTAGAGCACCGGGTCGCCGCCGGCTTCGGCGACCGCCGCCGCGATCGTGTAGCTGTTGACGTCGTAGATCTGGCCCGCCGCGCTGTCGAGGTCCTCGCCGGGTCGGACGAGTTCGTCGCCGGTCGAGACGATGCCGACGACCGGCTCGCCCCGGACCGGGACCGACTCGACGCCGAGCGCCGACAACAGGCCGATCTCGCGGGCCGTGAGCCGCGTCCCGGGGCCCAGCGCGCGCTCGCCGGCGGCCACGTCCGCGCCCGCCAACATCACATGGTCGCCCGGCGCGACCGCGGTGCGGATCTCGACGCCGGCCTCGGTCTCGGTGGTGCGCTCGACCATCACCACCGCGTCCGCGCCGGGCGGCATCACCGCGCCGGTCGATATCTCTGCGGCTTCGCCTTCCTCGACCTCGACGTCGGGCTCTGCGCCAGCGTGGACGGTGCCGACGAGATCGAGGACGACGGGGTCGGCCTCGTCGGCGCCGAAGGTGTCCCGGCCCCCGACCGCGTAGCCGTCCATCGCGGCCCGATCGAACCCCGGCACGTCGAGGCCGGCGTCGACGCGCTCGGCGAGGACCCGACCACGGGCCTCGTCGAGCGGGACGCGTTCGGCGTCGGGCGCGAGGTCGAGGCCGTCGATCGCGTCGCGGGCTTGCGCGGGGGTCGAGAGGTCCCGGAACTCCTTTCGATCGGTCATCGCGTCTCACCCCCCGTGGTCGCGCCGCGGGTCGTCGGTCCCGTCACGCCGACCACTCCCAGTCCTGAACCGCGACGGTCTCGCCCGCCGGAATCCCCTCCCGGCCTTCGGGCACGACGACCCAGCCGTCCGCGAGCGCGACGCTCGACAGCACGCCCGACCCGGAGGCTCTGGTCGGGGTCGCCACTCGCTTGTCGCCGTCGGCCTCGACCTCGACCCGCGCGAACGTCCGGATTCCGGGCTCGCTCCGGATCTTGCGGTCGAGTCGGGCCTCGGTGGTCGGGAACGACTCGTCGGGGAGTCCGCCCACGTACTTCAGCAGGGGCCGAAGGAACTGGACGGCGTTGACGATGCACGCCACCGGGTAGCCCGGGAGCATCACGATCGGCGTCCCCTCGATCACGCCCGCCGCGACCGGGTGGCCGGGCTTCAGCGCGACCCCGTGGAAGACGATCTCGCCGAGGTCCGCGACCACCTCCGGGAGCAGGTCGCGTTCGCCGACCGAGGAGCCGCCGGTCGTGACGACCACGTCCTCGGTCAGGTCCCGCTGGATCGCGACCCGGAGCGCCTCGGCGTCGTCGGTCACCACGTCGCGGTAGGTCGCCGACCCGCCCCACCGCTCGACGTACCGCGAGACCGTCAGGCCGTTGGTCTCGATCACCTCGCCGGGGTCGGGGTCGGACTGGACCAACTCCTCGCCCGTCGGGACGACCGCGACCGAGGGGCGCTCGCGGACCGCGACCGACTCGATCCCGACCGACTTCAACAGCCCGAGGTCGGAGGGCCGGAGCCGGTGGCCGGCGTCGTAGAGGTGCTGGCCGGCGGCGACGTCCTCGCCGACGGGCGCGACGTTCTCACCCTCGGCGACGGCGTCGAAGACCTCCACGTCGCGGGCGACTTCGGCGCTCGCGCCGTCCGAGGCGCCGGGCGCCTCGCGCTCGTCGGTCTGCTCGATCATCACCACGCCGTCGGCGCCGTCGGGGAGTTCGCTACCCGTGTGGACGCGGACGGCCCCGTCCGGCGGGACCGTCTCGACCTCGCCGGCCTCGCCGACGCGCCGGAGCACCTCCGGCGACCGGTCGCTCGCCCCGAACGTGTCGGCCGCCCGGACCGCGTAGCCGTCCATCGCGGCCCGGGGGTAGTGGGGCACGTCGCGGGCGGCCTCGACCGACTCGGCGAGCGCCCGGCCGTCCGCCGACGAGAGGCCGACGGTCGCGGTTCGGTCGTGGGGCTCGACCGCGTCGAGGAGGCGCTCGCGGGCCGCGGCGAGCCGCGTCTTGTCCTTGAACCCGGACCGCTTGCGGTCCGGCTGGTCGTCGCTCATGCCTGAAAATCTACCGCCCGCGGCCAAAAGCGTGTGGGACGGCGAGCCGGGACGGTACCCCACCCTTTTTCGCCCCCGCGTCCCAAGTCCCGGGTATGTCAGCGCTTCGTGAGGCGGTGCGCGAGTTGCCCGACGCGGTGTTCGCCGACCTGCTAGAGAGCGACGACGCCTACCTGCTGGTCGTCGACCTCCCGGGCGCCACCGCCGAGACGGTGGAGCTGAGCGTCGATGACGGGCGACTGGAGATCGAGGCCCGCCGGGAGAAAGACGCGCCCATGGAGTTTTCGTACCTCCGCGAGGAGCGATCGCTGTTTCTCGACGCCGACCTCCCACTGCCGCCGGACGCGACGGGTGCGGACGCGTCGGCGACCGTCGACCGGGGCGTGCTGGAGCTTCGCCTGCCGAAGCGCGAGGCCACGCCGAGCCGCGAAATCCCCATCGAAGGTCGCTGAGACGCCGGGGTGATCACACTGGTCAACCTCCGTGCGTACCGACGGTTCTTCGTGGTCGCGTACCACTTCCTCCCGCTGTTGGTGAGCTACGCCCGCGATCGCCGACGCTTCCTGCTGTTCGGTCGGTCGCGTCGCGTCGACAGCCAGACGCGCATCGAGCGAGCCAACACCCTGCTGGAGTCGCTGTTGACGCTCGGGCCGACGTTCATCAAGCTCGGCCAACTCCTCTCGACCCGCCCCGACGTGCTCCCGACCGAGTACGTCGACGTCCTCTCGAAGCTCCAAGACGAGGTCCCGCCCGCGCCGTGGGCCGAGGCCCGGGTCGTGCTCGAAGACGAGGTCGGACCGGTCGAGGAGCACTTCGACGACTTCGACACCGACGCCATCAGCGGCGCGAGCCTCGGGCAGGTGTACACCGCCGAGGTCGACGGGCGAGAGGTCGCGGTCAAGGTGCGGCGCCCGGACATCGAGGAACTGGTGGAGGCCGATCTCCGGGTCATCCAGTGGTCGCTCCCGATCCTCCTGCGGTTCATCGGGCAGGCCCGGGCGTTCTCGCTCGAGAACCTCGCCGACGAGTTCGACCGCACCATCCGCCAGGAGATGAACTACGACCGGGAGGCCCGGATGCTCGCTGAGATCCGGTCGAACTTCGAGGGCGACGACGCCGTGGTGATCCCGGCGGTCCTCGACTCCCACTCGGGGCCGAGGGTCCTGACGATGGAGTACATCGAGGGGACGAAGATAAACGACGTCGCGGAGCTCGACGAACTGGGGATCGACCGCCACCAGCTCGCGGTCAACCTCCAGGAGGCGTACCTCCAGATGATGCTCGAAGACGGCGTGTTCCACGCCGACCCCCACCCGGGGAACCTCGCGGTCCGGCCGGACGGCACCATCGTCTTCTACGACTTCGGGATGTCCGGGCGGGTCGACGAGTTCATCCAGAACAAGATCATCGAGTTCTACGTCGCGGTCGCGAACCAGGACATCGACGGGATCCTCGATGCGCTCATCGAGATGGGGACGCTGAGCCCGGAGGCCGACCGCGCCACGATGGGCAACGTGATGGAGCTGGCCATCGAGGACGCCCGTGGCGAGGACATCGAGACCTACCGGGTCCAGCAGATCGTCGAGCAGGTCGAAGACACCATCTACGAGTTCCCGCTCCGGCTCCCGTCGAACCTCGCGCTGGTCCTCCGGGTCGCGACCGTGGTCGAGGGCGTCTGTGTCACGCTCGACCCCGAGTTCGACTTCATCACGGTCGCGACCGACTACCTCTCCGAGCAGGGCTACCGCGAGGAGTCGATCAAGCGGTACGCCGGCGAGGCGAGCGACCAGCTCCAGCAGTCGGTGCTGTCGTCGGTCCGGGTCCCGCCGAAGCTCGAACGGACGCTCGATCGGATCGACCGCGACGATTTCTACGTCCGGGCGGACATCGAGGACGGCAACGACGTCTTCGCGTTGCTCGCAAAGCGGCTCGTCTACGGGATGATGGTGGCCGCGGGCGCGTTCTCGACCGCGTTCCTCTACGCCACCACCGAGGTGGAGGCCGCGGCCGTCGCGGCGGTGCTGTCGCTCGGAGTCGCGTTCGCGCTCTTCCGGACGTTCCGCAAGCGCAAGGGGACCCGGGTCACCCCGCAGTTCACCCGCCACGAGATGCGCCAGCGACGCGGCGGCGACTGAGGTTTAGGATAGCCAAAAATATTTTTCCGTTTATCAGAAATCTTTTCACCGGGCGGCGACTCGGTTCGACCATGGGACTCGTCGAGAACCTCGTGCTCGTGTTCGTCGCCGGGCTGATGACCGCGCTCGCGACCGGTCTCGGCGCGCTCCCGTTCTTCGTGGTCGACGACTTCAGCGACCGCTGGAACGTCGCGCTCTGGGGCGTCGCCTCGGGCATCATGGTCTCGGCGTCGCTGTTCGGCCTCGTCAACGAGGGGCTGGCGTACTCGGAGGGACTGCCCACGCTGATGGTCGCCGGCCTGCTCGTCGGGGTGGTGCTCGTCGAGGTCTCCGACTGGCTGCTCGACCGGATCGACGTGAGCGGTCGGACCGACGACCACCCCGAGGAGACAGACGAGTCGAACGCGGGCGTCGACCCGGAGCACGCACACGACGAGCACGCGCTGGAGGTCGAAGCGTTCGCCGAGGGCGACCTCAAGAAGCTCGTGCTCATCCTCGGCATCCTGACCGTCCACAGCTTCCCCGAGGGGGTCGCGGTCGGGGTGTCGTTCGCAGAACTGGGACTGGAGGGCGGCGTGGGAGTGCTCGGCTTCTCGGTCCCGGTGCTCGCGGTGTTTATGACCGTCGCCATCTCCATCCACAACGTCCCGGAGGGGCTGGCGATCTCCATTCCGATGCGAGCGATGGGGCTCTCTAACTGGCGGATGGTCGGGGCGGCGGTCTTCTCCAGTCTCCCCCAGCCGATCGGCGCGGTGATCGCGTTCGCGTTCGTCCGGTGGGCCCAAGAGTTTCTCCCGTTCGGCTTCGGGTTCGCGGCCGGCGCGATGGTGTATCTGGTCGTCACCGAGTTCGTGCCCGAGGCGCTCGAAACCGGCGCGGACCTGCCGGGCGAGGGCCGACGCGAACTCCTCGTCGGCGCGCTCGCGGGCGCCGCGGCGATGGTGCCCCTGCTGGCGGTGTGATCCCGGCGGTCGGACGTCGGACAGCGAGCCCTCGCGAAGCGACGAGGCGGTGCGGGTCGACTCGACCGGAGGCCGACCCGCGAGACGCCGGACGCGATAGCGTTCTGGCTCACGCCCGGCCAAGCGGAGACGACTGGCGTCGAGACTACCCCTTCCCGTAGCTTTACGCTCTCGGCCGCCAATCTACCGGTATGAACGTCGCCGAATTCGGGCTCGAACGGTGGTTCGACAAGTACGAACACGACGCCGACATCATGCTCGCCGAGAGCGGCATCCGGAGCCTCGACGCGAGCCGGTTCGACCTCGATCCCGGAACGCTCGGGTACGTCATCCCGACGAACGGCGATCCGGAGTTCCGAGCGGAAGTCGGCGAGCGCTACGACCGGAGCGCCGAGGAGGTCGCGTTCACCTGCGGCACGCAGGAGGCCAACTTCCTCGCGTTCACGTCGCTGATGGACGAGGACAGCCACGCGGTCGTCGTCACGCCGACCTATCAGGCGCTCCACGCCGTCCCCGAGGCGGTGGGATCGGTGACGCGAGTCTCGCTCGAACCCCCAGAGTGGGAACTCGACGTCGACGCGGTCGCCGACGCGATCCGCCCGGAGACCGAGATCGTGGTCCTCAACAACCCGAACAACCCGACCGGACGGTACCACCCTCAGGAGAAGGTCGAAGCGGTCTACGACCTCGCGGCGGACGCCGACGCCTACCTGCTGTGCGACGAGGTGTACCGACTGCTCGCGGCGGAGCCGCTCCCGCCGGTCGCGTCGCTGGGCGAGCACGGGATCAGCACGACGAGCCTGACGAAGGCCTACGGGCTCGCCGGCCTCCGGTTCGGATGGATTGCCGGGCCCGAGGACGTGATCGAGGGCGCGCTCCAGTGGAAAGACTACACCACGATCTCGCCGGGCATCGTGGGCCAGCACGTCGCTCGGCAGGCGCTCGGTGCGGACGAAGACGAGATCCTGACCGAGAACCGAGAACTCGCGGCCGACCACCGCGACCGGGTCCGGGCGTTCGTCGAGGACCACGGCCTCTCGTGGCACGACCCCGTCGGCGTCAACGGCTTCGTCTCGGTTCCAGACGGGTTCGACGACAGCGAGGCGTTCTGTCGGACGGTCGTCGAGGAGGAGAGCGTCGTGCTCGCGCCCGGGTCGATGTTCGGGTACGACGACTACTTCCGGATCGGGTTCGGCCTGCCGACCGACGAACTGGAGGAGGGGCTGGCGCGGGTCGGCGACTGCATCGAGCGCCACCGCGCCTGAACCGCGGGCCGAGCGCGCGGGCCCCGGCGACCCGACCGCACCCCGGGTCAGATGGCCGGATCGGGCGACCGAAGCCGCCGCAGTCGCCCCGCCCGTCGAAAACATCGGGACGCCACGAGAACGGATCGTAAAACGTCTCGGCGCTTCTAAAACCGTCGTAAAACGTCGTCGACCGCGTCGTAAAACGTCGGAACTCGACGCCTGAGCGCGAAATCACGCGAATCTCCACGAAGGCTCGACCCCTTATATGACGGTGGCGCTCCACGGGACGAGTAAGAGGTTCCCCACGATGTCCAACGCTCCCTCCACCCTCGACGGCGAACAGTTCCCCGAACTACCGGACGATTCGGCGGTCGATCTGCCGGCGTCGCCGGCCGACGCGCTCGGGTCGATCGCGACCCCGTTCGAGTTCGTCGGGTTCTGGTCGGCGGTCGCGCTCCCGCTGGCGTACGTCCCGGTACTCTCGGGCGCGGTCCCGAGCGGTCGGTCGACGCTCGCGGTGCTGGTCGCGGTCCACGCGCTCGCGCTCCTCGCCGGCCACGACTACCGCCGCGACTGATTCTCATTCTCTCGACACCCTCCCCGAGGTCCCCGACGCGACCGGACGCGGTTCTCTCGACGCGACCCATCCCGGTTCTCTCGACGGCCGTACCGCGCCCCGTGGCACCCGTACGCGCCCGAACCGCATTCCAAACCGTTTATACCCCCGCGAACGCTATCCGGCGGTATGGCAAGAGAGCAGAAGGAAGTGCGGGA
Organism: Halorussus marinus; assembly: GCF_004521895.1. Taxonomy (NCBI): domain Archaea; kingdom Methanobacteriati; phylum Methanobacteriota; class Halobacteria; order Halobacteriales; family Haladaptataceae; genus Halorussus; species Halorussus marinus. The sequence goes on along the minus strand of NZ_SBIR01000007.1, from coordinate 60,845 downwards.
CCTCCAGGAAGGCAACTACGTGATGATCGAGGACGCGGCGTGCGAGATCAACTCCTACAGCACCGCAAAGCCGGGCAAGCACGGTAGCGCGAAGGCCCGGATCGACGCCGAAGGCGTCTTCGACGGTAAGAAGCGAAGCCTCTCTCAGCCCGTCGACGCGAAGATCTGGGTCCCCATCATCCACCGCAAACAGGGGCAGGTCGTCGCGGTCGAGAGCGACGAGATCGCACAGGTCATGGACCTCGAAACGTACGAGACCATCACCATCAAGACCCCCTCGGACGTCGACCTCTCGCCCGACGACGAGATCGAGTACCTCGAGATGGACGAGCAGCGCAAGATCCTCGAGTAGATGTTCCCCGGCGCGTCCGCCGACCGCGATCGAGCCGACTACGTGGTCGTGGGCGCGCCTCTCGACGTCTCGACCACGTTCCAGCCCGGGACGCGGTTCGGCCCCGATCGGATCCGCAAGTACGCCCGGGCCTTCGACGACTACGACGCCAGAACCGACCGACACTTCTCGGATCTCGCAGTCCACGACCACGGCGACGTCCGCGCGTGGGACGACGCCGCCGAGTATCTGGAGTACCTCGGCGGGGTCGCGACCGACGCGGTCCGAGACGGCGCCGTCCCCGTTCTGCTCGGGGGCGAACACACCGTCTCGGTCGCGGGCGTGCGGGCGGTCGACCCCGACGTCTTCGTCTGTCTCGACGCCCATCTCGACCTCCGCGAGGAGTACGACGGCAACGAGCTCAGCCACGCGACCGCGACCCGCCGCGCGCTCGCGGTCGCCGACGAGGCGGTGATTCTGGGCGCCCGGACCGGGAGCGAAGCCGAGTACGACCGGGCGAGCGAGCCCGACGTGACCGTCGTCGAACCCGAGGCGGTCGCCGACTGGACGCCCGACTTCGAGGGGGAGTCGGTGTATCTCAGCGTCGACATCGACGCGGCCGACCCCGGGTTCGCACCCGGGACCGGGACGACCGAGCCGTTCGGGCTCGCGCCCCGAGAGATGCGCGGGGTGGTGCGGTCGGTCGCGCCGCTGGCCGACGGCTTCGACGTCGTGGAGGTCAACGACCGCGACGACGGGCAGGCCGCGGCGCTGGCGGGCAAGCTCCTCCGGGAGTTCGTCTACGCCAGCGCCGCGAGTCCGGACTAACTGTCGCTTTTCGGCGCGAACTCCACAAGCGTCAGCTCGCGGTCCAGCATGCAGTAGTCGTGGGGCGGATCGCCGAGCTTCTCGGCGATCTGGTACTCCTCGTCGAACGCCGCGCCCACGGGCTCGCAGTACTCGTGGCTCGGACAGTCGGTGTGGGGACAGGGGCCGGCGAGTTCGGCCTTGCTCCCGGCGTAGGCGTTCTTCGAGGGGACGTTTGCCTTCATCCCGACGGGCTCGACTTCGACCGCGGTGACGCCGGCGTCGTGGACGGCACAGTCGAGCGTCTGGGCGCCCTCCCGGACGTCGGTGATCCGATAGCGGACGCCCTCCGAGAGGTTGAGACACTGGCTCCGGTACGGACAGCCCTCGCAGGCCGTCGACTCCCCGCGGTAGACGAACTCCCGGTCGGGCTCGGCGAGGCGAGTCCCGACGAGCGTGATGGACGACATGAGCGTGGGTACGAAGGCCGGGCGGTTAAGGCTCCCGTCCCGTGAGCTCGTCGAGTCGGTCGAGGTACGCCTCGCGAGGCAGTTGGTAGGCGCCGCGGTAGTCGAGCTCGCCGGCGGCGAACGCGGCGGCCAGTTCGCGAGCGGCCGCCCGGGCGTCCGCCCGGGAGTCGTACGTCCGGGCGCTCGTGAGCTCCACGTCGGGTTCGAGGAAGAACTGGACGCGCCAGACGTCGGTCGAGCCGACCTCGGCTTCCCCCGGCGGGCGGTTCGGGGCGCCCGCCGCGACGTACAGCGTGGGGAGGCAGGCCGCCGGGAACCGCTCGGCGTCGAACACGTCGGGCCGGTAGGCGAGGATCCGCCGCCCGCCGGGCTCGTCGTTCCAGACGGTCCACCCCTCGGGCAACTCGTCGTCGGTCATGGCGAGTCGTTGGGTGCAAGTCGGTAAGTCGTTGGCGGTCGCCCGGGAGCGGCCCGTACTTAAACGGGAGAATCGCCACGGCTCCGAGCCCGACGGCGCGCGCGAGCGACGCCGACGACACACGCTAGTTCTTCTTTCATCTACTGATTGAATTAACTCCCTACAGTCTCGTTTAGAGGCAACAGTTATATGTTCTCTCGCCCCATCCATTAAATAGTATCGGTGGTAGCGATCCACACGGTACACGGTAGCACACAATCCCCCTTCACGTTCGCTCGATTCAGTCGCCCTCCGACGCCCGGCCGCCGTGAGAGGGGTGTGGGGATGGCACGCACATGAACTGCCAGCACGGGATCGGCCCGGACTCTCGCGGGACGGCGCGCACGCTCACGACGCCGACTGGAGCGGGCCGTCCATCTGGGCGCACGAACGCGGCCCGAGCGGGCCGCCAGAGCTTAGTAGGCGTGTGCCTACCACATACTCCGACCGAAGCGCAGTCGGTCGCTTCTCTCTCGGCTTTCCCACCGAACAAAACGTGATACAATGACGGAAACACTGGAAGAACTCAGCCAGCGATACCAGGAATCGATGCCCGAAGACCTCCGCGAGACCAAGTCGTTCGACTGGTACCTCGAAGAGGTGTACGCCGACCCGAAAGTCGCCCGCAACGCCCACCAGCGGGTCGCGGACATGTTCGACTACTACGGCACCGAGTACGACGAGGAGGCCGGCGTGGTCGAGTACCTGCTCGCCTCGGAGGACCCCCTCCACGACGGCGAGAACACCTTCTACGGCCACGAGATCCACCGCGCCATCCACGAGTTCGTCAACAAGGTCAAGTCGGGCGCACGCGGGCTCGGTCCCGAAAAGCGCATCAAGCTCCTGCTCGGCCCGGTCGGCTCCGGGAAGTCCGACTTCGACCGACAGGTCCGGACCTACTTCGAGGACTACACCCTCCGCGAGGAGGGCCGGATGTACACCTACCGGTGGACCAACCTCTGTGACGTGATCCACGATCAGGACCCCGCCGACGACGTGGTCCGGTCGCCGATGAACCAAGACCCGCTCGTGCTCCTCCCGGTCGAACAGCGCCAGCGGGTGGTCGAGGACCTCAACGAGAACCTCGATGCGCCCTACACCATCCAGAACGAGCAGTCGCTCGATCCCGCCTCGGCGTTCTACATGGACGAGTTGCTCGCCCACTACGACGACGACATCCAGCAGGTGCTCGAGAACCACGTCGAGGTGATCCGGCTGACCGCCGACGAGAACAAACGACAGGCGGTCGAGACGTTCGAGCCCAAAGACAAGAAAAATCAGGACGAGACCGAGCTGACCGGCGACGTCAACTACAGCAAGATCGCCATCTACGGCGAGTCCGACCCCCGGGCGTTCGACTACTCGGGGGCGTTCTGTAACGCCAACCGCGGCATCTTCAGCGGCGAGGAACTGTTGAAGCTCCAGCGGGAGTTCCTCTACGACTTCCTCCACGCGACCCAAGAGCAGACGATCAAACCCAAGAACAACCCCCGGATCGACATCGATCAGGTGATCGTCGGCCGGACGAACATGCCCGAGTACCGCGACAAGAAAGGCGACGAGAAGATGGAGGCGTTCAACGACCGCACCAAGCGGATCGACTTCCCGTACGTCCTGGAGTTCGAGGAGGAGGCCAACATCTACCGGAAGATGCTTGGCAACGCCGACGTGCCCGACGTCCACATCGAGCCCCACACCTTGGAGATGGCCGGGCTGTTCGGCGTGCTCACCCGCGTCGAGGAGCCAGACTCCGAGACGGTCGACTTACTCCAGAAGACCAAAGCGTACAACGGCGAGAGCGAGGAGAGCGACGAGGTCGACGTGAAGAAGCTCCGCGAGGAGGGCGAGGAGAGCGCCGACATCGGCGAGGGGATGGAGGGCGTCTCGGCCCGGTTCATCGGCGACGAGATCGCCGAGGCCATCATGAACTCCACCCACCGCGAGAAGGGCTTTCTGAGCCCGCTATCGGTGTTCAACCACTTCGAGGAGAACCTCGAGAACCACGGCTCGATCCCCGAGGAGAACTTCCAGACGTACTACCGCTACCTCGAGATGGTCCGCGAGGAGTACAAGGACCGGGCCATCGAGGACGTCCGTCACGCGCTGGCCTACGACATCGAGGAGATCCAGCGCCAGGGCGAGAAGTACATGGACCACGTCATGGCGTACATCGACGACGACACCGTCGAAGACGAGCTCACCGGCCGCGAGCAAGAGCCCGACGAGAGCTTCCTCCGGGCGGTCGAGGAGAAGCTCGACATCCCCCGCGACCGCAAGAACGACTTCCGCCAGGAAGTGAGCAACTGGGTCTCCCGGCGCGCACGCGAGGGGTCGCCGTTCGACCCCCAGGACAACGACCGACTGCGCCGCGCCCTCGAACGCAAGCTCTGGGAGGACAAGAAGCACAACATCAACTTCTCGGCGCTGGTGTCGGCCAACGAGATGGACGACGACGAACAGAACGCCTGGATAGACGCCCTGATCGACCAGGGGTACTCGCGGGAGGGGGCCAAGGAGGTGCTGGAGTTCGCCGGCGCCGAGGTCGCCCGCGCGGAGATGGAGGACTGACCGTGGCGACCGGCCACGACGACCGCCCGCACCGCGAGGACGCCGCCCGAACCGGGGACCGAGACCCCGTCGACGGCGAGACGTTCATCGAGGACGCCGATCGGGAGCTCAGAGAGACCTACGAGGAGCCCAAGGGGCTCGCGACGTTCGTCGAGGAGGCCTTCGAGAACCCGACGGTCGCCGCCCACGCGAGCAAGTACCTCCTCGAAGCCATCGAGTCGATGGGCACCCGGACCGTGATCGAGGAGGGCGAGGAAAAAGAGCGCTACCGGTTCTTCGACGATCCCGCCAACGACGGCGAGCACGCCATCCTCGGCAACACGGAAGTGCTCAACGCCTTCGTCGACGACCTCCGGTCGATCGCGGCCGAGCGGGGCAAAGCCGAGAAGATCATCTGGTTCGACGGCCCGACCGCGACCGGCAAGTCCGAGCTCAAGCGGTGTCTGGTCAACGGTCTCCGGGAGTTCTCGAAGACCGAGGCCGGCCGGCGTTACACCATGGAGTGGAACGTCGCAAGCGCCAGCGGCGGCCGGAGCCTCTCGTACGGCGAGGGCGGGGCCGCCACCGACGAGGAGAACTGGTACGCCAGCCCGGTCCAGTCGAACCCCCTGACCGTGTTCCCGCCGGCGGTCCGCGAGGAGATCCTCGCCGAGATCAACGCGCGGGTCGACGACCACATCGACGTGCGAGTCGACAGCGACCTCGATCCGTTCAGCCGCGAGGCCTACGAGTTCCTCGAAGAGCAGTACCGCCGGACCGGCGAGGACGACCTGTTCTCGGCGATCACCGACCCCAGCCACCTCCGGGTCAAAAACTACGTCGTGGACGTCGGTCAGGGGATCGGGGTGCTCCACTCGGAGGACTCGGGTCCGCCCAAAGAGCGCCTCGTCGGCTCGTGGATGCGCGGGATGTTGCAGGAGCTCGACTCCCGGGGACGCAAGAACCCCCAGGCGTTCAGCTACGACGGCGTGCTCTCGCAGGGCAACGGCCTGCTGACCATCGTCGAGGACGCCGCCCAGCACGCCGACCTGCTCCAGAAGCTGTTGAACGTCCCCGACGAGCAGACGGTGAAACTCGACAAGGGCATCCAGATGGACATCGACACCCAGCTCGTCATCATCTCGAACCCCGATCTGGAGGCCCAGCTCAATCAGCACGCCGACGCGGGCGGCGCCGACCCGCTGAAGGCGCTGAAGCGCCGGCTCGACCGCCGGCGGTTCAAGTACCTCACCAACCTGAGCCTCGAAGCCGAGCTCATCCGCCGGGAGCTGACCAACGAGACCGACGTCTGGCGGGCCGAAAGCTACGACGAGCTCGAGGGGCTGATCCGCGAGCCCCTCCGGGTCCGAGTCCGGAGCGACGGCGACGGCGTCGCCGAGCGCGAACTCGCGCCACACGCCGTCGAGGCCGCCGCGCTCTACAGCGTGGTGACTCGGCTCGACGGCGACGACGTGCCCGCGGGGCTCGACCTCGTGGACAAGGCGACGCTGTTCGATCGGGGGTACCTGCTCGACGGCGACGACCGGCTCGACAAAGACGACTTCGAGTTCGACGACGACGCCGCGGACGGCGAGGAGGGGATCCCGGTGACCTACACCCGGGACGGCATCGCCGACCTGCTCAACGACGAGAGCGACCGAGCCCACGCCGAGTACCCGGTCGAGGAAGTCATCATGCCCCGGGACATCCTCAACGCGATGGCCGAGGGGCTCTCGGACGCCCCCGTCTTCTCGACCGCCGAGCGCACCGAGTACGAGAACCGGCTCGTGCCCGTCAAAAACCACATCTTCCAGCGCCAGGAGGCGGACGTCCTCGACGCGATGATGCGCGAGAAGCGCGTCGACGAGGAGACCGTCGAGGAGTACGTCGAGCACGTCTACGCGTGGGCGACCGACGAGACCGTCGAGAACGACCGCGGCGAGCGCGTCGGCCCCGACGCCCTGAAGATGAAGGTGTTCGAGACCGAGCATCTGGGCCGGTTCGGTCCCGAGAGCTACGCCGCCGACCACGCCGCCTCGCCGGCGGTCGAGGAGTTCCGGCGCAACAAGGTGATCACCGCGCTGAACCGCCACGCGTGGCAGAGCCGCGACGAGGACTTCGAGGTCGGCGACATCGACCCCAAGGAGATACCGATCATCAAGACCGTGCTGGCGAACTACGACTGGGACGACGTCCGCCGGGTGTACGAGGACTTCGACCCCGACCAGTGGGCCGACCCGCCGAGCGACACCGAGACCGCGGCGCTGAAAGCCGAGACCATCGACAACATGGTCGAGCTGTTCGGCTACTCGCCGGCGTCGGCCGAACTGACCAGCCAACACGTCATGAGCCAGGTGAGCTACAAATGGGACTGAGAGAGGACCTCGAACGCTACCGGGAGGTCGGGGAGGCAAAGCGCGAGGATCTGGCGGAGTTCATCCAGTACGGCGATCTCGGCCAGAGCCTGCCCGACGAGATACAGATCCCGATCAAGATCGTCGACCTGCCCGAGTTCGCCTACGACCAACTCGATCAGGGCGGCGTCGGACAGGGCGAGCCCGACGTGGGCGACCCAGTGGGCCAACCCCAGCCCCAGCCCGGCGACGACGGCGAGGAGGGCGACGAGCCCGGCGAGGAGGGCGGCGAGCACGACTACTACGAGATGGACCCCGAGGAGTTCGCCGAGGAGCTCGACGACGAGCTCGGGCTCGATCTCGAACCGAAGGGCAAGGAGGTGATCGAGGAGAAAGAAGGCGACTTCACCGACATGACCCGGACGGGGCCCGACTCGACGCTCGACTTCGAGCGAATGTTCAAGGAGGGGCTCAAGCGGAAGCTCGCGATGGACTTCGACCCCGACTACGTCCGGGAGGCGCTGAAGATCGAGGGCTGGGGGCCCGACCGGGCGTTCGAGTGGGCCCGCGAGGAGAGCATCACCGTCTCGCGCCACTGGCTCGACGAGCAGTACGGCGCCCTCTCGGCCGAGGAGCGCACGACGTGGGCGAGCCTCGAGGAGATGGAGGCGAACACCCCCCGGCGGAGCGCCGCCCAGAAGATCCGCGAGGAGGGGATACGGCACGTCCCGTTCCGCAAGGAGGACGAGCGCTACCGCTACCCCGAGATCGTCGAGGAGCGCGAGAAGAACGTCGTGGTGGTCAACATCCGCGACGTGTCGGGGTCGATGCGCGAGAAGAAACGCGAGTTGGTCGAGCGCACCTTCACGCCGCTGGACTGGTACCTGACAGGCAAGTACGACAACGCGGAGTTCGTCTACATCGCCCACGACGCCGACGCGTGGGAGGTAGAGCGCGACGACTTCTTCGGCATCCGGTCGGGCGGGGGCACCAAGATCTCCTCGGCCTACGAGCTCGCGGCGGCGATCCTCGACGAGCGGTACCCGTGGGCCGAGTGGAACCGCTACGTGTTCGCGGCCGGCGACAGCGAGAACTCCCGGAACGACACGAGCGAGAACGTCATCCCGATGATGGAGGAGATCCCGGCGAACCTCCACGCCTACGTCGAGACCCAGCCCGACGGGAAGGCGATCAACGCGACTCACGCCGAGGAGGTCGACGAGCACTTCGGGGACTCGGACGAGGTGGCGGTCAGCTACGTCAACAGCCCCGAGGACGTGACCGACGCCATCTACGAGATACTCAGCACGGAGGCCGAATCGTGACCACCACGGAGACAGAGCCATGAGGGACCGACCCCGCACCCGGACGGCAGCCGAACAGCTCGACGAACCCGCCGCGGAGGCCCGGAATCTCGCGATGAAGCTCGGGCTCGACCCCTACGACGTCAACTACTGGGTGGTCGACTACGACGAGATGAACGAGCTCATCGCGTACAACGGCTTCCAGGAGCGATACCCCCACTGGCGGTGGGGGATGCAGTACGACCGCCAGCAAAAGCAGGGCCAGTACACCGGCGGGAAGGCGTTCGAGATCGTCATCAACGACGACCCCTCTCACGCCTTCCTCCAGGAGTCGAACGCGCTGGCCGACCAGAAGGCGGTCATCACCCACGTCGAGGCCCACTCGGACTTCTTCGCGAACAACGAGTGGTACGGCATGTTCGCAGAGGACCTCGACGCCGCCGCGATGCTCGAACGCCACGCCCGGCGCATCGAGTCGTACATGACCGACCCCGAGATCGATCGGGAGGCCGTCGAGCGCTGGATCGACAGCGTGCTCTGTCTGGAGGACAACATCGACCAGCACCAGCCGTTCAAGCGCCAGTTCGAGCGCGCCGACGACGAGGAGTTCGAGGACGACGAGCTCGCCGAGCGGCTCGATGAGATGGACCTGAGCGAGGAGGTCAAACGCCAGGTGTTCGACGAGGAATGGGTCAAAGCCCAGTCGGAGGACGCCGACCTCGACGAACCCGAGATGGACGTGCTTGCCTTCCTCCGAGACCACGGCAAGGCCTTCGACGGCGAGACGGGCAAGGCCGTCGAGATGGAGGAGTGGCAACGCGAGATCTTAGAGATGCTCCGGGCAGAGTCGTACTACTTCGCGGCCCAGAAGCTCACGAAGGTGATGAACGAGGGGTGGGCCGCCTACTGGGAGTCGATGATGATGGGCGAGGAGACGTTCGCGGGCGACGACGAGTTTCTCAGCTACGCCGACCACCAGGCCCGGGTGCTCAACTCCCCCGGGCTCAACCCCTACAAGCTCGGCAAGGAGCTGTGGGAGTACATCGAGAACACCGAGAACCGCCGGGAGGTGTGTCGGAAGCTCCTGCGGGTCGAGGGGATCACCTGGCGGAACTTCCACGACACCGTCGACTTCGATCGGGTTCAGGAGCTTCTGGCGCCCGATCCCGCGCTCGACCGAATCACGCCCGAGACGCTCGCGGACCTGCGCGACCTGCCGGCCGAGAAGATCGACGAGGCGGCCCTCGACCGCGCGGCGGCCGGCGACCTAGACGTCGCGGAGTACCCCTGGAAGGTGCTCGACTACGAGGGGCTGGCCGAGCGACACTTCTCGCTTTGCAAGCCCCAGAATCGGGGGTTCCTCAGGTCGGTCTCCCAGCAGGACCTCGAACAGTTCGCGCGCTACCTGCTCGACGACGCCAGATACGACTCGATCGAAGCGGCGATCGCAGCCGTCGACTACGCCGCCGGCTGGGACAAGCTCCGGGAGATCCGCGAGAGCCACAACGACGTGACGTTCCTCGACGGCTATCTCACCCAGGAGTTCGTCACGGACAACGAGTATTTCACCTACGAGTTCAGCCAGACCACCGGCGACTACCGGGTCGCGAGCACCGACTACGAGGACGTCAAGAAGAAGCTGATGTTGCAGTTCACCAACTTCGGCAAGCCCACCATCGCGGTGTACGACGGCAACTACAACAACCGCAACGAGCTCCTGTTGGGCCACCACTACAACGGCGTGATGCTCGACGTGGAGCAGGCAAAACGCACCCTCGAACGGGTGTTCGACCTGTGGGGCCGGCCGGTGAACCTCAAGACCATCGTGAAAGAGATCGACGACCGGGACGCCGAGATCGCCCGGCGCCGGGACCGCGAGCCAGAGCCCGAAGAGCAGGGCAAGCTCCTGCGCTACGACGGCGAGCAGTTCACGATGGAGGACCTGCCGTGGAGCGAGGTCGAGGAGATCGCGGCGACCGAGGTCGACTACGACACCAAGCCCGAGGAGTGGCTGGCCTGATCGGCGGGGCGCGAACGCCGTCCGGACCCCGCGAGTCCGGCCCCGACGCGCGAGGACGCGAACGCCGTCATGAGACCGTCGAGGGAACGTCGATCCGATTTTTCACGATCGCCTGCCGGGAGGCGTCGAGTTGCTCAGTCACGGCCTCGGGGATCGCCGAGCCGATCTCGCTCCCGTAGACGGCGCGGACGCCGCCTTCGAGGAGCCCGAGGGCGTTGACGGTCCCGACCCGGAACTCGAACTTGCCCTCGACGAGACTCGTGATCGAGCGGTACACCGCTGTGTCGACCTGCTTGACCATGCTCGCGAGGATCACGTCGCTGTACTCGGGCACGCTGACCGACTGATCGTTGTCCACGCCGATCGCGAACCGACCGTGGTCCTGGGCAGCCCGAAAGACTCCGACGCCGGTCGCGCCGGCGGCGTGGTAGACGATGTCGGCCCCGTCGCTGTACATCTGAGCGGCCAGTTCCCGGCCGGTCTCGGGGTCGCTGAACCCGCCCGCGTAGGCGCTTTCGACCGTGACCGCCTCGTCGGCGTGTGTCGCGCCGGCGCGAAACCCGGCCTCGAACTTCTCGACGAGCGGTGCCTCGACGCCGCCGACGAACCCGACTCTCCGCTCGTCGGTCGTCTCGCCCGCGCCGGCGCTGAACTCCCGGCCGGTCAGGAGACCGGCGAGGTGGCCGACCTGAAACGATCCCTGGTGTTCGCGGAACACGAAGTTCGCGACGTTCGACAGCGGTTCCCCGTCGTCGGTCGCGACGCCGTCGACGAGCAGAAACTGCTGGTCGGCGTATTCGGTGGCGTTGGCGACGATGCCGTCGGTCTGTGCGAACCCGATCCCACAGACCAGATCGTAACCGGGGTCGGTCGCGGCCGCGAACTCCCGCTGGAACTGCTCGATCTCGGTCGACGACGACGGTTCGGCGTTGTCGAAGTCGATGCCGAAGGTCTCGCTGGCGCGTCGGATCCCGGCGTTGGCCATGTCGTTGAACGAGTCGTCGTCGAGCCCGCCCGTCGCGTACACCATCCCGATTCGCGCGTCCGGATTACGTTCGAGCGTGGGGGTCGTCTGTCGCGACGTCGACTCGGTCGGCGTCGAGGCGCCGCGAGTCGTCGCCTCCTCGCGGGCATCGTTCCCGGAGCAACCGGCGAGTCCCGCGGTCGCGACGACGCCCAGTCTGCGGAGCAGGCGGCGTCGGGAAGCCGATCTGGGTGCGTCGGTCATCGGTGCACCACCGTACGGTCGGACGACCCGTCGCCGGCCCGGTCGTCGTCGAGATCGAACTGATCGAGCAGGTCGCTGAGCCGGTCGGCCCGACTCGCGAGATCCTCGACCGTCGAGGATACTTCGGTCAGCGACGCGGTCTGCTCCTCGGCGGCCGCAGAGACGGTCTCGGCTTCGGCTGTCGTCTCCTCGCTGACGCTGGAAACGTCTTCGACCGTCGCGACGACCTCCTGAACTGACTCGGCCTGGGTCTCGGTCGCGCGGCTGATCTCCTGGATGCTCTCGTTGGTCTCGGAGACGTCGTCGACCAACTGTTCGAGGGCCTCCAACGCGGTCTCGACGGTCTCGGTGCCGTCGGAGACGCTGGTCCGAGTCTCGGCCATCTCCGCGACGGTGGTTTCGGTCTGGTCGCGGACCCGTTCGATGGAGCCGCCGATCCGGTCGGTTGCGTCTTGGGTCTGCTCAGCGAGGCTCTTGACCTCCTCGGCGACGACCGCGAAGCCCTCGCCAGCCTCGCCGGCGCGGGCGGCCTCGATCGAGGCGTTGAGCGCGAGGACGTGGGTCTGTTCGGCGATATCGGTCACGAACGCCACCACCTCCTCGATCTCGGCGACCTCCTCGCGGAGTCGTTCGACGGCCTCCGCGGTCCGTTCGGTTCGGGACTCGATGCTGTCGAGTTCTTCGATTGCGTTCTCGGCGGCCTCTCGGCCGGCTTCGCCCTCGTCGGCGGCCGCCTCGGCCCGCTGGGCCACCGTCTCGGTCGAGGAAGCGACCTCCTCGACGGTCGCCGAGAGGTCGCTCATCTCCTCGCTGGTCCGCTGGAGGTCGCGGTTCTGTCGGGTCGCCCCGTCCGAGATCTCCTGTACCGACTCGGCAACCTCCTGGCTCGCGCGCTCGATCTCCGCGATACCGTCGGTGGCCTGCTCGCTCACGGCGGCGACGTCGCGGCTGAACGCTCGGACCTCCTCGATCGTCTCGGTCAGCTCGTCCAGCATCCGGTTGTACGAGCTGGCAATCTGTGCCATCGCCTCGTTGTCGGCGTCGGCGTCCATGCGCCGCGAGAGGTCGCCCGCCGCGCAGGCACGCATCACTTCGCTGTAGCTGTCGGCCCGGCGTTCGAGGCGGTCGTTGAGCTGTTCGGCCCGTTCGCGCGCCTGCTGGGCCTGCTCGCGCTCGCGTGCGGCGTCCTCGCGGGCCGACTCGGCGTCCTCGCGGGCCGACTCGGCCTCTCGAATCTTCTCCGTGATCGAGTCGCGCATGCTGTCGAACGCGGCGTACAGCTGACCGAGTTCGTCGATACGACTGCTTTCGAGGTCGGTATCGAAGTTCCCGCGTTCGATCTCCTTGGCCTTCGCGGTCAGCTCCTTCAGCGTCGTGGTCGTCTGTCGTTCGAAGACAACCGACACCACGCCGAGCGCGAGAACCGCCGCGAGAATCGTCGTGAGGAGACTGGTGCCGACCTGATCGCGAATGGCGAACGCGCTCGCCTTGGGAGCGTAGGAGACGACGATCCAGTCGGACCCGAGGACCGACGCTTTGTCGGCTACGAACTCCTCGGTGTTCACGAAGCCGTCCGCAACGTTTTGAACGGCGGTCGCGCCCGAGAGCGCCCCGTCGAGCCGGCGGTCGCCCGTGTTGAACACCTCCTCGCCGCCGCGGTTGTAGACGACCGTCTGGCCGTCCTCGACGGGCTGGTGGAGCCCGTTGACCTGTTGGGAGATGTCGGCGGTCAGCACCACCGCCCGCTCGTCCTTGTCGGGGACGCGGCTCACGAACGCGACGACCCGCCCGTCGCCGTCGGTCGCGTTGTACGGGTTGCTCGAAACGAACACGTCACGAGGGCGTTCGAGGTCGTCTCCGAGGTCGGCACTCGCCCACGAAACGCCCGACTCCCGGAGGTTGGTCCCGGTCGCCCCGTCGGCCGTGCTCACTCTGATCTCCCAGGAGGTGGTGTTGACGAAGTGGACGGCCCGAACGTCCTCGGGCAGTGTCGGCTCCTGGGACTCCAAGTAGTACTCGACGCCCCGCTCGTTGTACGTGCGGAACGCCTGAGCCTGCGAGAGCGTTCGGGTCAGCGTGCGCTTGCTCTGGACCCACTCGCCGAGCTGGCTCGCCTGCAGGTCGGCGGTCGAACTGATCCGGTTTTCGACGCTCTCGCTCAGTTCCGCGGTCGTCGACGCGTAGTTGAACGCGCCGACGGTGCCGGTCACCAGGATCACGATCAGGACGACCGCAAAGAACTTCCCGGCGAACGTCCGTCTGAGGACGTCGGGAACCGCTTCGGTCGGGAGCCGCTCTGCCAGCGATCGCCCCGCTCGCGAGAGTGGCCCGGACGAGTCTATCTGTCGCTTCTGCGAAGGGTCACTTCCCATATCGGTCCCGGATCACCCGACCGGGATAAGAGTTCCGCGATAGAAAGTGGAATTTAATTCATGTTAATAGAAATTTTATGTATATTTTTGTTCATAATATACGTGCCAGCGAGCGAAATCGAGGATGCGTCCGTCTCGCGCCGAGCCGCCGAGCCGCGGTAGCGACATCCCCCGAGGACGTTCAGTGATCGACGCCGCGACGGATCGTCGGGACTCCCGACGAAGACCGAGATGAAAGAGCGGGGGACGCCGATCGCGGCCCGACTACGGATGAAGCGACTCGTGAACCCGAGTCTGCGTCTGTCCGCGGCCGAGACGAGCGGCTTCCACAGCGATACATATGTACGGACTCGCGATAAATTAGCGAGTACGCCGATGGAATCGTACGCCGACCGAATTCGTGTCCTCTGTGTCGACGCCGACCGCGCGGCCGAGACCGCGAGGGCCCTCGAACGCGAGACCGACCGGTTCAGCGTCGAGTCCGCGGCCGGCGCGAGCGAGGCGCTCGACCGGCTCGGGGCGGCGTCGTTCGACTGCGTCGTCAGCGGGCTCGAACTGCCGGACGGTGACGCCCTCGGGCTCCGCGACGCCGTCCGGGCCGAGTACCCCGACCTCCCGTTCGTCGTGTTCGCCGACGCCGGGAGCGAGCAGGCGGTCGCCGACGCGCTCGCGGCCGGCGTCGACGACTTCGTACACCGACCCGCCGGGAGCGCCGGCTACACGCTACTCGCGAAGCGTGTTCTGGACGCCGTCGAGCGGGGCGAGCGCGAGCACCGACTGGAGCGAACGAGCAGGCGGTTCGACGCGGTGTTCGACAACCCCGTCTCGTTCATGGGAATCCTCGACCTCGACGGCACCGTCCAGCGCGCGAACGAGACCGCCCGGGCGTTCGGCGACGTGACCGCCGCGGAAGTCGAGGGCGAACCGTTCGCCGAGACGCCGTGGTGGAACCACTCCGAGGCGATGCAGGCCGACCTCCGGGAGTGGATCGACCGGGCCGCAGACGGGGAGTTCGTCCGCTACGAGGCCGACCACTACGACGCCGACGGCAACCGGCTCACCATCGACGGGACGCTCTACCCCGTGACCGACGCCGACGGGGAGCCGACCGCCATCGTCGCCGCCGGCCGGGACGTCAGCGAGCGGACCGAGTACGAGCGACACCTCCGGCGGATCCACGACGTCATCGCCGACACCGACCGGTCGTTCGACGAGCAGGTCGGGGCGCTGCTCGATATCGGGCGCGACGCCCTCGGAACGTCGTACGGCACGCTCTCGGACGTCCGAGGCGACGAGTACGTCTACGAGGTCGTGCGATCGCCCGACGATAGCGTCCGGGCCGGCGACACGGTCCCGCTGTCGTCGACGAACTGCGAGCGGTCGGTCGCGACCGAGCAGACGCTCGTGCTCTCGAACGTCGCTGAGGACGCCCCCGAACTGACCGATCGGGCGGGGTACACGGAGCAGGGAATCTCGTGCTACCTCGGCGCGCCGGTCAGCGTCGACGGCGAGGTGTACGGGACGTTCTGTTTCTACGACGACCAGCCCCGCGAGACGGAGTTCTCCGAGTGGGACGTGACGCTCGTCGACCTGATGAGCCAGTGGGTGGGCTACGAGCTCACCCGCCAGCGCGCTCGCGAGCGACTCGAACGCCAGAACGAGCGGCTCAACGAGTTCGCGAGCGTCGTCTCCCACGACCTCCGCAACCCCCTGAACGTCGCGCAGGGGCGACTCGAAGTCGCGACCGAGAGCTGTGACAGCGACCACCTCGACGCGGTCGCGCGGTCGCTCGACCGGATGGAGTCGCTCGTCGAGGATCTGTTGGCGCTGGCCCGGGAGGGCGAGGCGGCGACCGACCCCGAGCCGATCGAGGTCGCCGACCTCGCCGAGGCGAGCTGGCGGACCGTCGACACGGCCGACGCGACGCTCTCGATCGAGACCGACCGGACCGTCCGGGCCGACCGGGGCCGGCTCAAGCAACTGCTCGAAAACCTCGTCCGGAACGCGGTCGAGCACGGGGGTACGGACGAACGGCGCCCGGAGGGCCCCGAGGACGCCCCCGAGCGGGGCGGTGACGGCGTGGCGATCACGATCGGCGACCTCGGCGACGGCTTCTACGTCGAAGACGACGGCGAGGGCATCCCGGCCGACGACCGCGAGGCCGCGTTCGAGTTCGGGTTCTCGACCGCCCGAGACGGAACGGGCTTCGGGCTCGCGATCGTCGAGGACGTCGCCGAGGCCCACGGCTGGAGCGTCAGCGTGACCGAGGGGGCCGACGGCGGCGCGCGGTTCGAAATCACCGGCGTCGAGTGACCCGACGACTACCAGGCGTACTCTTCGCGCGGGTCGACGTCGTCGCGCTCGCTGTCGTAGATCAGGTCGCCTTCGAGGAACACCTGTCGGGCGTCCGAGTCGAGATCGAACATCGGGCCGTCCCAGACGACGACGTCGGCGTCGGTGCCGGCTTCGAGCGTGCCGACTCGGTCGTCGATGCCCAGAATCTCGGCGGGGTTGCGAGTGACGGTCGCCAGCGCGTCCTCGGCGGGGAGCCCCTCGCGGACCGCCAGCCCGACGCAGACGTCGAGGTGCTCCTGGGGGAGCACCGGCGCGTCGGTCTGGATCGCGACTTTCACGCCGGCCTCGTGGAGGATGCCGGGCGTCTCGAAGGTGATGTTTCGGAGTTCGTACTTGCTCGCCGACGAGATCGACGGCCCGACGACCGCGGGCACGTCCCGAGCGGCGAACTCCTCGGCGAGGACGTGGCCCTCGGTGGCGTGTTCGATCGAGAGGTCCTCGATGCCGAACTCGTCGGCGATCCGGAACACGGTGGCGATGTCGTCGGCGCGGTGGGCGTGGACCCGAAGCGGGAGGTCGCCCTCGACGACGCGGGCGAGGTTCTCCATCCCGAGGTCGCGGTCGAACGGCTCGCCTTCCTCGCGGGCGTTCGCGCGGCGCTCGACGTAGTCTTCGGCGTCCATCAGCGCCTGACGGAGCTTGGCGGCGATGCCCGGCCGGGTGACCGGTTCCCGGTCTTTTTGCTCGCCGTGGAACCGCTTTGGGTTCTCGCCCATCGCGGCCTTCATCCCGTCCTCGCGAACGAGCATCTCGTCGGCCACGTCGCCGTAGGTCTTCATCGAGCAGATGATCCCGCCGACGACGTTCCCGCTCCCCATCCGGGCGCTGACGGTCGTCACCCCGCCCTGAAACGCGTGCTGGAGTTCCTCGTCGCGGGGGTGGAAGCCGTCCAGCGCGTTGACGTGGGGCGTGATCGGGTCGGTCCCCTCGTTGACGTCGCCGTCCTCGGGTTCGCCCCACTCGCCCATCCCGGCGTGGCTGTGGGCCTCGACGAGGCCGGGCGTGACGTGGCGCCCGCCGGCGTCTACGACCTCGGCGTCGTCGGGCACGTCCACGTCTGCGCCGGCCGCGACGATCTCGCCGTCCTCGAACAGGACCGCACCGTCCTCGACGGTCCCTGCCTCCGTGAGAGTGTGGACCGTTCCGTTGACAATTGCTTTCACGGCTCGTACCAGCGACGATCGAAGTATCAGTATTTCGGTTCGAAACAGTCGGACCCGAGACGCCGCGACGTGTCCGGACGGAGAGCGGTCGCGAACGGGAACGCCCCGCCGACTCCGGCGCCGGTCGCCGAACGCGGCGCCGGAAGGTCTCACGGATTGGGAAGGTCAAGCATTTAATACCCCGCGCGGAACCGTAGTCGTATGAAGCGAGTCGACGTCGCCATCGTCGGCGGCGGTCCCGCGGGGACCTCCGCCGCCCGCTGTGCCGCCGAACAGGGGGCCCAGACCCTCCTCGTCGAGAAGGGCGTCCCGCGCGCCGACCGCGAGGCGCTGGGACCGGACTCGACCGACGCCGCCGGCATGCTCGACTACTGGGTGGACATCCTCGACGTCCCCTTCGAGGAGATCCCAGACGACGTGGTGCTCCGGGAACTCGACCGGACGGAGTTCTACGGCCCGACCGAGTCGTGTGTCCTCGGGGCCACCGGCATCGAGTCCTCGTACGACGGCTTCGGGTTCACCTTCCACCGCGCCCGGATGGACGACTGGTTCCGCGACCGCGCCGAGGCCGCTGGCGCCGAGTACCGGGTCGGGACCAGCGTGACCGACGTCGAGACCGACCTGACCGGCGCGCCGACCCACACGCTGGCGCTCTCGTCGGGCGAGGCGATCGAGGCCGACTACCTCGTGCTCGCAGACGGCCCCCAGCGACAGGTCACGATGCGGGTCCTCGACCGGTTCAGCCCGGCCGACCGCCCGATCTCGGAGGTGCTGTCGCCCGACACCGCCAACCACATCGCCTACCAGGAGTACCGGGAGTTCCCCGAGGAGCTGTTCGACCCCGACGCGCTCAAGTTCTGGTGGGGCGTGATGCCCGGCGAGACCGCCTACCCGTGGGTGTTCCCGAACGACGGGACGGTCGCCCGTGTCGGGCTCACGATGCCGATCGGGATGCGCCTCGACGACGTCGACGACCCGGCGGGGTACGACCTGCTCCGGGACGACGACGAGGCGCTCCCGCGACCGAACGAGTACATCGACCGCCTGCTCGAACGCGAGTACGGCGACGAGTACGACCTCTCGGAGTTCCCCCGCGTCGAGGACCGGGGCAAGACCGGCGGCACCGAGACTTACCCGATCTCCTCGACCCGGCCGATCGACTCGCCGGTCGACGCCAACGTCGCGGTGGTCGGCGGCGCGATGGGGACCACCTCGGCGTTCCACGAGGGCGGGTACCACGTCGCGGCCCGCACCGGCGCCATCGCGGGCGAACTCGCCGGCAAGGGCCGACTCGACGGCTACAACGACCGCTGGAAGGACGCGATCGGCGACGAGATACTCCGGAACGTCGCGTTCGCCGACATCGTCGCCGACTACGGCCCCGACGACTGGGACCGGACGTTCGCGGTCGCCAGCGACATCCTCGCCGACGAGAGCGAGGGCAAACTCCTCGACTGGAAGCTCTCCTCGGGGCTGACCGGCGCGAAGCTGGTCACCAAGTACAAGACCACCAAGCGAAAGTACCGGGGCGGCAAGTACGTCCAGTTCCGCGAGGACGAGTACTCGGCCTGATCCCGGTCGACAGATTGACAGGTCTCCGGGACGCCGACCCGGTATGACGAACGCTCCGGTCGCGGTGTTCGACGGGCACAACGACACCCTCCTCGACGTCCGAGCGGACGGCCGGGAGGGCGGTCGCTCGTTCTTCGAGCGACGCGAGGCGGGCCACCTCGACCTCCCGCGGGCCCGCGACGGCGGCCTCGCCGGCGGCCTGTTCGCGGTGTTCGTCCCGAACGACGACCACGAGTACGACCGCGAGCCGACCGCCGAGGGCTACGAGATGGACCTCCCGCCGGCGGTCGACCGCGAGCGGGCGAGGGCGTTCACCTACGACGCGCTGGCGCGACTCCACCGCATCCGGGCCGACTCGGACGGCGCGGTCCGGATCGTCGGCGACGCCGAGGCCCTCGACGCCGCGCTCGACTCGGACGCGCTCGCCGCGATCCCGCACCTCGAAGGCGCCGAGGCGGTCGCCCCCGACCTCTCGAACCTCGATCTCCTCTACGCCGCGGGCGTGCGCTCGATCGGACCGGTGTGGAGCCGCCCGAACGCCTTCGGCCACGGCGTCCGGTTCGAGTACCCCGGGACGCCCGACACGGGTCCCGGACTCACCGACGCCGGCCGGGACCTCGTCGCGGCCTGCAACGACCGGGGGATCGTCGTCGACCTCGCGCACCTCA
Source organism: Halorussus marinus (assembly GCF_004521895.1). NCBI lineage: Archaea > Methanobacteriati > Methanobacteriota > Halobacteria > Halobacteriales > Haladaptataceae > Halorussus > Halorussus marinus. The sequence goes on along the minus strand of NZ_SBIR01000007.1, from coordinate 41,197 downwards.
ACGCCGCCGGGTTCGAAGACGTCGCGGCGCTGTCGACCGATCCGCTCGTGGTGAGCCACGGCGCGGTCCACGCCATCTGTCCGTCGAGCCGAAACCTGACCGACGAACAGCTCGACGCGATCGCCGCCTCGGGCGGGCTCGTCGGAATCACCTTTGCGGTGGGGTTTCTCCGCCCGGACGGCGAGAGCGACCCCGACACGCCGATCGCGACGCTGGTCGATCACGTCGAGTACGTCGCCGACCGCGTCGGCGTCGACCACGTCGCGCTCGGGTCGGACTTCGACGGTGCGACCATCCCCGACCCGATCGGCGACGCGACCGGGCTCTCCGACGTGCTCGCCGCAATTCGAGACAGGGGGTTCGACGAGGACGAAGTGGAGAAGATCGCCCGCGACAACTGGCTCCGAGTGCTTGGGGAGACGTGGGCGTAGGCGCGATGCCGTAGTCGTGCGATGCTGTGAGCACCAGCAATCGCACCGCGAGCGAGGAGCGTCGTCGTTCGAACGCCATCGCCTTTCGTGATGAGGAGAAAGCGTCGCTCTCTCGGACCACGACGAGCGAGCGGACCAAGCGACGACCAGAGTGAGCGAAGCGAACGGCGGGAGGAACGCCGTGTCTGCGTGAACGGAGCGAACGCAGGCTCGGGAGAGCTTCCCTCTTCCGGCGGTTTTGATGGAGCGTTTGCAATGGCGGCGCGTTTATGCGCCGCCCTTCGAAAGGGTCGTCGGTCGTCTAGAACCCTTTGCCCAGTAGCTCGCGGGCGATGATGTTCTTCTGGATCTCGGTGGTTCCCTCGTAGATCTGGGTGATCTTCGCGTCCCGATAGAGCCGCTCGACGTCGAAGTCGTTGACGTAGCCCGACCCGCCGTGGATCTGGACCGCCTCGTCGGCGGCTTCGACCGCGACCCGCGAGGAGAACTCCTTGGCCATCGACGCGAGCTGGGTGAGCTGGTCGTCCTCGTTGTTGATGCTCCACGCCGACTTGTAGGTGAGGTTGCGCGCGGCCTCGGTCTTGGTGTGGATCTCGGCGAGCTTGTGCTGGATGGCCTGGAACTCGGAGATCGGCTGGCCGAACTGGTCGCGCTCCTGGGCGTACTCCAGGGCGCGCTCGCAGGCGCCCTTGGCGATGCCGACGCCCTGGGCGGCGACCATCGTGCGGGTCTCGTCGAAAAACTGCATGAGCTGGGGGAAGCCCATCCCGCGCTGGCCCACGAGGTTCTCCTCGGGGACCCGGACGTCGTCGAAGATGAGCTCGGCGGTGTCGCTCGCCCGGATGCCGAGTTTGCCCGTGATCTTGTCGGCCTCGAAGCCGTCGCGGTCGGACTCGACGACGATCTGGGAGAAGCCGGCGTACCGGTCTTCGATCTCGGGGTCGGTCTCGCACATCACGACGAAGTAGTCGCCGACCGAGCCGTTCGTGATCCACATCTTGTTGCCGTTGAGCACCCACTCGTCGCCGTCCTTCTCGGCGCTGGTCGAGACCGACGAGACGTCCGAGCCGGTGTCGGGTTCGGAGATGGCGGCGCCCATCACGGCCTCGCCCTCCGCGACCGGGCGGAGGTACTGCTCTTTTTGCTCTTCGGTGCCGAACTCCCGGATGGCGTCCGCGCCGAACGCCGCGGAGGTGATACACAGCCCGATGCCGGGGTCGACCGCGAACAGCTCCTCGACGATGATGGCGGTTTCGAGGGGCGTGTAGCCCGCGCCGCCGTACTCGACGGGGATGTTCGAGCCGGTCAGGCCCATCTCGGCGGCCTTGTCCATCACGTCCCAGGGGTACTTTTCGGCCTGATCGTACTCGCCGGCGACCGGTTCGATCTCGTTTTCGGCGAACTTCCGCACTTCGTCGCGGATCGCGATCTGCTCGTCGGATAGTCCAAAGTCCATGTGCGCCGATTGCACACCCGACCGTAAATTCCTTTGTAACCGTAAATAAACTCACTCAGAGTTTCTTATTCCGAGAGGGAAACGTTGAAACGGCCGGCAAGTGAGCGTACGGGTATGGAAGTCGAAGATATCAACACCGTCGCAGTTCTCGGCGCCGGAAACATGGGCCACGGCATCGCGGAGGTCGCGGCCCTCGCGGGGTTCGACGTGAACCTCCGGGACATCAAAGAGGAGTTCGTCCAGAACGGCTACGACCAGATCGAGTGGAGCCTCGGCAAGCTCGCGGAGAACGACCGGATCACCGACGAGGAGGCCGACGCGGCGCTCGATCGGGTGACGGCGCTGGTGGACTTCGAGCAGGCGGTCGAAGACGCCGACTTCGTGATCGAGGCGGTGCCCGAGAAGATGGAGATCAAAAAGGACGTCTACGGCGAACTGGAGGAGTACGCGCCCGACAGCGCGGTGTTCGCCACCAACACCTCCAGCCTCTCGATCACCGAGCTCTCGGAGGTCACCGAGCGCCCCGAGCGGTTCTGCGGGATGCACTTTTTCAATCCGCCGGTCCGGATGCAGCTCGTAGAGGTCATCTCCGGAGCCCACACCGACGACGAGGTGCTCGAACTGACCGAGGCCCTCGCCGAGGAGATGGGCAAGACCCCGGTCCGGGTCCGGAAGGACAGCCCCGGATTCATCGTGAACCGGATCCTCGTGCCCCTGATGAACGAGGCGGCGTGGATGGTCGAATCCGGCGAGTACACCGTCGCCGAAGTCGACAGCGCCACCAAGTTCGACATGGGCCTGCCGATGGGGAGCTTCGAACTCGCCGATCAGGTCGGCATCGACGTCGGCTACCACGTCCTCGACTACATGCACGACGTGCTGGGCGACGCCTACGAGCCGTGTCCCCTGCTGGTCGAGAAGGTCGAGGCCGAGACGCTGGGCAAGAAGACCGGCGAGGGGTTCTACGACTACGAGGACGGCGGCGTCGAGATCCCGACCGACGCCGGGAGCGAGGCCGCGGTCCGTCGACTTCAGGCGGTGATGGCCAACGAGGTCGCCAAGCTCGTCGGCAACGACGTGGCGGACCCGGCGGCGATTGACGAGGCGGTCATGCTCGGGGCGGGCTTCCCCGACGGCCCCGCGAAGCTGGCCGACGACGCCGGACTCGACGCCCTCGTCGAGACGCTCGAAAAACTCCACGAGGAGACCGGCGCGGCCCGCTACGAGCCGAGCGACGCGCTCCGGACGGCCGCCGACGAGGGCGGCTTCTACGGCGACGAGGCCGACGGCGACGGCGGCGACGCCTACGAGTTCGACACGATCCGGGTCGAGAAGCCCGGCGAGATGGTCGGGAAGGTCGTTCTCGATCGACCCCACCGGATGAACACGGTCAGCGAGGAACTGCTCGACGACCTCGCCGACGCCGTCGACGCGCTCGAAGCCGACGAGGACGTGCGTGCGCTCCTGGTCGTCGGGGCCGGCGACAAGGCGTTCTCCGCGGGCGCGGACGTCCAGAGCATGGCCGCTGGCGGCGGAGACCCGCTCACTGCAGTCGAGCTCTCGAAGAAGGGCCAAGAGACGTTCGGCAAGCTGGAGGCGTGTCCGATGCCCGTCGTCGCCGCCATCGACGGCTACTGTCTCGGCGGCGGGATGGAGCTGGCGACCTGCGCGGACATGCGCATCGCGACCGACCGCTCGGAGCTGGGCCAGCCCGAACACGATCTGGGTCTGTTGCCGGGCTGGGGCGGCACCCAGCGGCTCAAGCACATCGTCGGTGAAGGTCGCGCGAAAGAGATCATCTTCACCGCAGACCGCTTCGACGCCGAGACGATGGCGTCGTACGGCTTCGTCAACGAGGTCGTCGCTCCCGACGAGTTCGGCGACCGGGCGTTCGAGCTCGCGGCCGACCTCGCGGCGGGGCCGCCCATCGCCCAGAAGTACACCAAGCGGGCGATGCTCGCGGGCCGGGACGACACCGACGCGGGCCTCGAAGTCGAGTCCCAGGCGTTCGGCCACCTGATGAACACCGACGACCTGATGGAGGGCGTCACGGCGTTCATGGGCGACGGCGAGCCCGACTTCCAAGGGAAGTGAGCGAAGCGACCGCCGTCGGGGCTCGCTGTCGACGGTAAGGGACCCCGGGTTCGGGCGGCGCGATTTCGACCGTCTCCTTTTCGGTCGCAATTAGCAGGAACAAGAACACTTCATCTAAAATTTATAGCTGATCTAGATCCTAAAATAACGAGTGAAGCGATACCGGAACGGCTGGTGGCTCGAAATCAAGTACTGGGAGGAGAACCTGACACAGCGGGAAATCGCCGAGGAGTGTGGGATCTCGGTCAGACAGATCCGCCATTATATGAAAAAGTTCGACATCCCACGGCGAGAGCTGCGCGGAGAGAATCACCCGATGTACGGGCGAGAGCGCACGGAAGAGGAAAAACAAAAGATCTCGGCGTCGTTAACCGATCGATCGTTTTCTGCGGAGACGCGAGAGCGAATGTCGAAATCTCACCGGGGAAAAGAGTTACTCGACGACGTGCGAGAGCGAATCGCCGACTCGTTAGAAGGCATCGATCGCTCGGAGGAAACGCGGCGAAAGATGAGCGAATCAACGGCGGGCGAGGACAATCCGAACTGGCGTGGCGGATACAGTCAGCGTTACGGGGCCGGTTGGTCGCTCGCTCGCGAGCGGATCCGCGAGCGTGACAAGGTGTGTCAACACTGCGGGCACGATGGAAACGAGAGGCGACTCGAAGTCCATCACATCGTCCCTGTTAGGGTATTCCGACAGACTGCGGGTCGCTCGGCCGAGGATGCACACGACGAGCGGAACTTGGTGTTGCTTTGCAAGCGGTGTCACGGTCGGGCCGACCACGGGAAGATCGAGTTCGAAGCGCCGATAGAGTTGCTCTTCGAAGAGTAAGCCGACGGCGGTCACCACTGGCGGATGTTAAACCACGGCACAGCGGGAGAGCGATTTAGTTGGGTTTATAAGCGTGCGTGCCATTCGTCCGAGTGGATCCGGGATCGAATCCGGATGCGTGCTACGCTCCGTTGGTGTAGTCCGGCCAATCATTCGGGCCTTTCGAGCCTGTGACCTGGGTTCAAATCCCAGACGGAGCATTTCTACGATCTATCACTGTCGAGTGGAACTCGACAGGTAGGGGGATGACACCAGCAGACTGTAAAAGAGTAGGGCTGTCGCAGAAAGAGAGAATTTAGTGCTCGCTCCCGAACCGCCCCACATGTCCGACGCCGACACGCCAGACGTGCTCGTTCTGCGGAAGCCGACCCACGGAATGGCCCTGAGCGACTACGCCGCGGCGCTCCGCGAGCGCCTGCCCGAGGCCGACGTGCGGGTCGCCCGAACGCCGGCCGAGGAGCGCGAGCTCATCGAGCGCGCGCCGGTGGTCACCGGGATGGAGATCGACGAGGAACTGCTCGCGCACGCAGCGGAGATCGAACTGTTCGCCTGCGCGTACGCCGGGACCGGCCACCTACCCCTCGACGCGTTCGAAGACCGGGGCGTGGCGGTCACCAACGCCTCGGGCGTGCACGGCCCGAACATCGGCGAGCACGTCGTCGGCAACCTCCTCGTGTTCGCCCGGCGCCTCCACGAGGGGTGGCGCCGCCAGCGGAACCGCGAGTGGCGCCACTTCCAGGCGTACGAACTCCAGGATAGCACCGTCACCGTGGTCGGGTTAGGGGCCATCGGGCGGGCCGTCGTCGAGCGCCTCGAAGGGTTCGGCGTCGACACGATCGGCGTCCGGTACACCCCCTCGAAGGGCGGGCCGACCGACGAGGTCGTCGGCTTCGACCCCGACGAGTTCCACGACGCGCTCGCCCGGACCGACTACCTCGTGTTGGCGTGCCCGCTGACCGAGACCACGCGCGGGCTCGTCGGCGCCCCGGAGTTCACCACCCTGCCGCCCGAGTCGGTCGTCGTCAACGTCGCCCGCGGCCCGGTCGTCGACACCGACGCGCTGGTCGACGCGCTCCGGAGCGAGTACGTCCGCGGGGCGGCCCTCGACGTGACCGACCCCGAACCCCTGCCCGAGGACCACCCGCTCTGGAACTTCGAGAACTGCCTGATCACCCCTCACTGCTCCGGACACACCCCCGAGTACTACGCCCGGCAGGCCGACATCGTGGCGACGAATCTGGATCGGCTGGCGGCGGGCGAGCCGCTGGAAAACCGCGTCGTCTGACTGCCCGCCCCGGAGACCGACGCCGTCTCGGGCGCGCCTACAGCCAGCCCTCGCTCGCGAGGAGTTCGCCGTTCAGCACCGCCGCGCCGGCCGCCCCGCGGATCGTGTTGTGCGCCAGACAGTTGTACTGGACGCCGCTGTCGGTCTCCTGGACGCCGCCGGCCGCGATCGCCATCCCGTCGCCGACGTGGCGGTCGAGGCGGGGCTGGGGCCGCTCGGGGTCCTCGAAGACGTGGATCAGCGGCTCGGGCGAGCTCGGCAGATCGAGGCTCTCGACGCCTCGGAACGCGTCCTCGACGTCGGTCGGCGAGACGGCCTCGTCGGTCTCGGCCCAGACGTTCTCGATGTGTCCGTCGATAGTCGGCACGCGGTTGCACGACGCCGAGACCGACACGTCGTGGTGAGAGAGGGTCGCGCCGTCGAACGAACCCAGCAGTTTCCGGGATTCGGTCTCCATCTTGTCCTCCTCGCCGCCGATGTGGGGAAGCACGTTGTCGAGGATCTCCATCGAGGAGACGCCCGAGTAGCCCGCCCCGGAGACCGCCTGAAGCGTCGAGACGTGGACTCGTTCGAGCCCGGACGGCGCGAGCGCCGCGAGCGTCGGAACCATCGTGATGGTCGAGCAGTTGGGGTTCTTGAGCACCGCGCCGTCCCAGCAGCGCTCGTCGCGCTGGACTTCGAGCAGGTCGAGGTGGCCCGGGTTGATCTCGGGGATCACGAGGGGCACGTCGTCGGCCATCCGCTCGTTCGAGGAGTTCGACGAGAGCACGTAGCCCGCCTCGGCGAACGCCGGTTCGACCTCGGCGGCCACGCCCGACGGGAGCGACGAGAAGAGGAGGTCGACGTCGTCTGGCACCGACTCGGGGTCGGTCGATCGTACGGTGAGTTCGGCGGCCGCCTCGGGGATGGGGGCGTCGATGCGCCACTTGGCCGCGTCGCGGTAGGTCCGTCCCGCGCTCGACTCGCTCGCGGTTACCGCCGCCAGTTTGAACTCGGGGTGGCCGTCGAGCAACTGAATGAATCGCTGGCCGACCGCGCCCGTCGCACCGAGAACGCCGACACGTACTGTCATTGTCGTGGGTGAGCGCTACGGTAGGAAAACGGTTTGGGTTCGACGGTTTGTTGCGGGTGGCACCCTTGCAAACGCTCGATCAAAACCGCCGGGAGAGCGATGTTCTCCCGGTGGTTTTTCACCGACGTTTTAGGAGGGAGGCGCGTTCGTGCGCCGACCGCAGTAAAAGGTCGTGTTACTGCTTGCGGGTGACGTAGCCCGCGATCCGGTTGCGGACGCCCTTCGACTCGATGTTGGTGAGCTTCGTGACGCTCTCTTTGTTCTGGTCGAAGTCGTCGGTGAACGCTTCGGGATATCGGTCGAGCAGGATGGTACCCGTCTTCTTGACGTAGTCCGGCTTGATTGGCATGCCAGCAACTTTTCCGTTGGGAACCTTAAACCCATTCGTTCGCAGTCGTCGCGCGACGGAGCCTCGGGTCCGAGCGCCGACTCGGGCGTTTCGTAACTATAAATACACTTGGTTTCGGACCTCATCGTACGGACACAGAGCGCCGTTCTGAGAGCCATGGATCACAACGACACAGCGGACCCGACGTTCAAAGAAGAGCTCGAAGCGCTCGTCCTCCGATCCTTCGGGGAGGGAAAGGAGGTAGAGGGCGTCTGGGAGCTCGAATACGTCCCCGACGAGATCCCCGACTGGACGGTCACCATCGACCGCAAAGACGAGTTTTGATCCGCCCCGGAGCGTCGCCGGGGCGCTTTTCGATCGAGGCGTCGCCACGGAGAGCCGACTCCCGGGTCGGCGTTCCGAGAGCAGTGAAGTGATTCGGTCTCGACCCTCAGTCGAGTCGGTCGACGAGTCGGTCGAACGCCTCGCGCACCCGGTCGCCCCCGCACGTCCGCCCGACGTCCTCGAAGTAGTCTAACCGCTCGCGGAGCGTCTCCTCGTCGTACGCCTCGACGCCCAGCCGCGAGGCCGCGACCGTCGCCTCGACGACCGCGCTGAACCCGCGGTTCGTCGTCGGGACGACCTCGCGTTCGATCCCGGTATCGCGGGGCGAGAGCCGCCACTCGGCCCACTCGGTGTCGCCCGACTCGCCGACGGCGACGCGCTCGGCGCCGATCTCGGCCCACGCGTCCGCCGCGTCGAGCACCGGCTCGTCTACCTCCCAGATCGAGAGCGCGGCGTCGACGAACGCCACGGGGTCCCGGACGAACTGGACGTAGCCGCCGCCCTGCCGCCGGAAGTTCCGTCGCGTCCGGGTGTCGCCCCACGTCCGGGCCGTCACCGGCTCGCCGGGCGACGCGGGCGGATGGAGCCCCAGCGCCGCGACGTTCCACCGGTCGTTCGGGCCGAGCGTCGTCACGACCGACTCGGTGACGCCCCGGAACTCGATCGGCCACGCGTCGGCGCCGGCGTCCGCGTCGGGCGCGCGGTCGGCGTCGGTCACACCGACACCTCTCCGCGCGCGAGCGCGACGAACAGCGCCGCCGCGGTGACGTCTGCGGTCGTGCCCGGGTTGATCCCGTCGGCGACCAGCGACTCGGCGAACGCCTCGACGACCGCCGGCCCGCCTTCGAGCGCCTCCTGCGCCCGAACTCGGACGCTCTCTGCGGCTTTCCGGCCGTGCTTGGTCGCGACGAGGGTGTCGGGTTCGCGCGCGAGGAGTTCGAGGTAGACCCGCGCGGCCCGGCCCGACGCCGGCCCCTCGAAGTCCGCGAGCCGGTCGGCCGCCCAGAAGGTGCGCTCGAAGCCGCCGGTCCACTCGGCCGCCACGTCATCGTCGTCGTCCCCCAGCGCGAGCACGTCGTACAGTGACAGCTCACGCTCGCGGACCGCCGGCACCGCGTCGGACCCCCGGCGCACGTCGAGCGCGTCGGCGTCCTCGGGCGGGTCGCCGACGAACACGTCGACGTGGTCGAACGCCCGGTAGAAGTTCGCGGCGTCCTCGACCGTCGTGTCCTCGACGACGCGAGTCGCGCCGTCCGGCGAGAGATCGTCGGCCGCCGCGGCCCCGACGAGCGGGACGAGCAACAGTAGCGCGCCGAACTGCGTGTTGCCCCCAGACTGGCGGCTCATCCCCTCGACCGCCCGCTCGAACGCCTCGCCGACCGGCGCGCCGTCGGCGGCCGACCGGAGTCCCTCGCCGGCGCCCACGGTCCCGGCGAGGAAGTGCTCGAACCGGAGGTCCGGGAGGTCGCGCTCCCGGTCGACGTTGCCGGGCTTGGGCGTGCCCGCCACCTCCAGCAAGAGTGCGAGCTGGGCGTCCTCGGAGGGGGTCACGGCGCCACCCCCTCGCGGTCGACGGGGCGTTCGTCGGCGAACCACGACGCGGTCGCCGCCCGCACGCGCCGGAGGACGCGGGGATCGTCGCTCGGTCGCCCGACGCTCACCGCGTCGGCGCCGCAGGCCAGATACTCCCGGACGGTGGCCTCGTCGCGGACGCCGTTGTTCGCGATCACGAACAGGTCGGCGGCGTCGGCGACCTCGGCGACCACGCCCTCGGAGTCCATCGCGTCGACGTGGACCGCGTCGGCGCCGGCGTCGGCGATCGTCCGGGCGACCGCCGGGAGGGCCACGTCCGGGAGTTCGGCCCGGACCTTCACGCTCACGGCGGCGCCCTCCGCGGCCGCGGCGCGAACCTGCTCGGCCAGCCGGTCGGGGTCGCGGAGGAGCGCCTCGCCGGCGCCCGCGGCGCACATCTCGTCCTGTCGACAGTGGGCGTTGAGTTCGAGGACGGCCCCGCGGTCGGCGCAGGCGCGGGCGACCGCCCGAAGCGGGCCGAGCGAACTCGTCCGGACGTTGACGCCGGGCCGGAGGTCGGCGTCCGCGAGGTCGTCGAGCTGGTCGGCGACGAACGCCACCGGATCGTCGGGCAGGAACTCATCGCGGTCCCGGGCGACCAGCCGGCGGGCCGCCTCGCGGGTCGGGTCGTCGAGCGCGATCCCGCCGAGGAAAGCCGCGCCAGCGAACGACTCGCCGGCGCGAGCCCACGCGGCGTCCGACCGCCCGCTGAGGCTGGCGAGCGCGACGCGGGGCTCGAACATCAGGCCACCTCCAGCGCGTCGGCGACGGCGCGGGCGACCCGCTCGGCGTCGGCCTCGTCGTTCATCTCGGTGTCGGTCCTGACGACCGGCCGGTCGAGGTCGGTGCCGTCGGCCTCGTCGAGCACGAACGCGTCCGCGAACGGGTAGGCCGCCGCGACGCCCCGCGTCGAGGGCTCGTAGCCGACGGCCTCCATCAGCTTCGCGGCCGGGCCGGAGAACACCTCGTCCTCGACGAACGGCGAGACGGCCACGACGGTGGTCTCGTCGAGCGCCTCGCGCAGGCGATCGATGGCGACCATCGGGCCGATGCTCGTCACGGGGTTCGAGGGGCCGACGACGACCGGGCCCTCCTCGATCGCCCCGAGCGCGGCTGGCGACGGCTCGGCCCGGTCGGCCCCGCGGAACTCCACGTCGTCGACCGGCGGGGCCGCTCGGTGGGCGACCCAGAACGACTGGAAGTGGAGTTCGTCGGGGTAGTCGCTCGCGTCGGTGGTGTGGACGATGCTCGCGACCGGATCGTCGCTCATCGGCACCACGTCCACGGGCACGTCGAACGCCTCGCAGAGCCGCCGAGTGGCCTCGGTCAGCGTGTGGCCCTCGTCGAGCAACCCCGTCCGGGTGAGGTGGACCGCCCGGTCGCGGTCGCCGATCTCCATGAACTCCGCGACCCCGGAGAAGCGCCGCCAGCGCGCGATCTCCCGGCCCGCGGTCTGGGCCTCGTCGGGCAGGTAGCGCGGCCCCGATTCGAGGCCGGCCGCCTCCGCGAGGGTGGCCAGTTCCTCGTGGGTCTCGGTCGTGTCGTCTGCGATGCCCCACCACCGATCGCGGTCGAGCACGTCGCCCTGCTCGAACAGGACGGTGTCGACGTCGGGAGAGACCAGGTGGCCCCCGAGCTCCACGTCGTCGCCGGTGTTGGCGACCACGGTGACCGCCGCCGGGTCGAACACCGACTCGGCGCCGGCGAGGAGCTTCGGGGTCCCGGTGCCCCCGGAGAGAAACGTCGTCATACCCCGACGTGCGTCTTCGGACGGGTAAATGCTTGCGCTGTCGGCGCCCGCGTCCGTCTGTTTTTATACGAAGCCGCCGAATCCGGGGGCATGAAGACGATCAAGGACAGCGTCCACGACCACATCGAGGTCGAGGGCGTGGCCCGGGCGTTGCTCGACACGCCCGCAGTCCAGCGGCTCCGGCGCATCAAGCAGCTGGGTCCCGCCCACCTCGTCTACCCCTCTGCGAACCACACCCGGTTCGAGCACAGCCTCGGCGTCTACTATCTGGCCTGCGAGGCGCTCGACCACCTCGGCATCGAGGGCGCGCGTGCCGAGCGGGTGAAAGCGGCCGCCATCCTCCACGACGTCGGCCACGGGCCGTACAGCCACACCATCGAGGCGGTCATCCACCGCCACACCGGGAAGTACCACGACGACGTCCACGACCTGCTCGCGGAGAACGCGGTCGGCGAGGTGCTCCGCGACCACGACCTCGACCCCGGGGCGGTCGCGGACCTCGTCGCGGGCGAGCGAAAGCTCGGCCAGATCGTCGCCGGCGAACTCGACGTCGACCGGATGGACTACCTCGTCCGGGACGCCCACCACACCGGCGTCCCCTACGGCACCATCGACCACGCCCGGCTGGTCCGAGAGCTCACGCTCATCGACGGCGAGCTCGTGCTCGACGAGGGCAACGTCCCGACCGCCGAGAGCCTGCTTTTGGCGCGGGCGCTGATGAACCCGACCGTCTACAACCACCACGTCACCCGGATCTGTCGCGGGATGCTCCAGCGGGCCAGCGAGCGCCTGCTCGCCGACGGCGAGACGACCCCCGCCGAGCTCCGCCGGATGGACGACCACGACCTGTTCGCCGCGCTCCGGCGCGCCGACGGCACCCGGGAGTTCGCCCGGCGGCTCGGCGATCGGGACCTCTACAAGCGGGCGGTGTGGGCCGAGATGCGCGACGTGCCCGAGTCGGTCGTCGACGCCGGCCACGACGACATCCGCGACTACGAGGCCGAGATCGCGGCCGAGGCCGGCGTCGACGACCGCGAGGTCATCGTCGACGTGCTCGACCGACCGAGCATGACCGAGTCCTCGACCCGGGTCATCGTCAACGGCGAGACCCGGGGGCTCGGCCGGCAGTCGGCGCTGGTCTCGGCGCTCCGACGGGTCCAGCGCGAGCAGTGGCGCCTCGGCGTGTACGCCCCCGCCGATGCGACCGAGTCGGTCGGACGGGCCGCCGAGTCGGTGCTCGAACTGGAGACCGACGGCGCGCTCGTCAGCGAGATCCGGACCCGGGGGACGCCGACGACGCTGGACGAGTTCTAATACGACCTTTTGCAGCGGGCGCGCCCCGAGCGGCGCGCCCTTGCAAAACGTCGATGAAAAACACGGCGCTCCTCCCTCCGCTTCGCTCCGGTCGTCGCTTGGTCCGCTCGCTTCCTTCGGTCGCTCGCGGCGGATTGCGGTGTCTCCGTGGTTTGTGTCGTCGAGCGCGGGCGTGACCTGCAGTCCGCCTCGGCAGGAGCATCGCACTGCGGGAACGCCGTGAACGAATAGCGGAATTGAAGGCCCCGCCCGATAATCCTCGACTATGATCGTGGAGGGTACCGTCCTGCGCGGCCCCGAGTTCGAGCCCGTCGAGGGACGGGTCGTCGCCGAGGACGGCGAGATCGTCGCGGTCGAAGAAGAGTCGGTCGAGTCCTCGAAGGTGATCCTCCCGGCGTTCGTCAACGCCCACACTCACATCGGCGACTCGATCGCCAAGGAGGCCGGCGGCGGGCTGGACCTCGACGAACTGGTCGCGCCGCCCGACGGGCTGAAACACCGACTGCTCCGGCAGGCCTCCCGCGAGGAGAAGGTCGCGGCGATGCGGCGGTCGATCCGGTTCATGGAGCAGACCGGCACCGCCTCGTTCCTCGAGTTCCGGGAGGGCGGCGTCGAGGGCGTCTACGCGCTCCGGGAGGCCGCCGAGCGGCTGGCCGTCGACCCCGTCATCCTGGGCCGGGAGACCGTCGAGGCGATGGAGGCCGCCGACGGCTTCGGCGCGAGCGGCGCCCGCGACGCCGAGTTCGGCCGCGAGCGCACCGCGACCGACCGGGCGGGCAAGCTGTTTGGCATCCACGCCGGCGAGCGCGACGCCACCGACATCAACCCCGCGCTCGACCTCGCCCCCGACTTCCTCGTCCACATGGTCCACCCCGAGTCGCTCCACCTCGACCGAGTCGCCGACAGCGAGATCCCGGTGGTGGTCTGTCCGCGCTCGAACCTCGTCACCGGCGTCGGCGTCCCGCCGATCCGCGACCTCGCCGAGCGGACGACCGTCGCGCTGGGGACCGACAACGTGATGCTCAACAGCCCGTCGATGTTCCGCGAGATGGAGTTCGCCGCCAAGCTCGCCGACGTGAGCGCCCGCGAGGTGCTCAGGATGGCGACGCGCAACGGCGCGGAGATCGCGGGCCTCGACGCCGGGCTGATCGAGGAGGGCCGGCCCGCGAAGCTCCTCGTGCTGGACGGCGACTCGGACAACCTCGCGGGCGCACAGGACGTCGTCCGGGCCGTGGTCCGGCGGGCCGGCGCGAGCGACGTTCTCGACGCGGTGCTGTGACCGTCGGAACCGGACCGGCGCTATTCGGCGACCAGATCCGCGAGCAGGTCGGCGACGAACGCGATCTCCTCGTCGTTGACCGTGTGGCCCATCCCCTCGTAGATGCGCTCGGTCACGTCGCCGTCCAGCTCCTCGAACACGTCGGCTGTCTCGTGGACGCGTTCGAGCGGGATGTGGGGGTCCCGATCGCTACATCCCAGGAAGACGGGCGTCCCGTCGAGCGAGCCGTCGTAATCCCGGGGCGTCCCCTCCGGGCCGATGACGCCGCCGCTGTACGCCGCGAGCCCGCCGTACCGCCCGGCGTTGCGCGCGACGAACTCGCTGGCGAGACAGGCCCCCTGCGAGAAGCCGAGCAGGAGGATGCGCTCGCGAGGGATGCCGGCGTCGGTGAGCGTTTCGAGGGCGTCGGCGACCGCCCGGAGCGCAGAGGAGAGTCCCGGCTCGTTCGAGTCCATCGGCTCCATGAACGAGTTGGGGTACCAGCTTCCGCGCCGGGCCTGTGGCGCGAGGTAGGCGACGTCCTCGACGCCGAACTCCCCGGCCATCCCGAGGATGCTCCGAGCGCGCGCGCCGCGACCGTGGACCAGCACGGCGCCCGCCGCGGCGTCCTCGGGGTCGGGACCGGCCGCCGCGACCGGCTGGCCCTGATGGGGTCCCGCCATCTCAGTCGGCCTCCTGCGGGTCGGGGGCGTCGAGGTCGGCGAGCCCGGCCTCGATGCGCTCGCGGTCGGCTTCGAGCCACTCGGGGAGCTTGAGGTCGCTACCGAGCTCCGCGACCGACTCGTCGCGGGTGAACCCCGGGCCGTCGGTGGCGATCTCGAACAGCACGCCGCCGGGCTCGCGGACGTAGATCGACCGGAAGTACCGACGATCCTTCTGGGAGGTCACCGACAGCCCGATCTCCGAGAGGCGATCGCGCCACGCCGACTGGGACTCCTCGTCCGGCGTTCGGAAGGCGACGTGGTGGACCGTGCCGACGCCGGGCTCGCCGCGGGGGCCGCGGTCGTCGGTCCGGAGGTCGACGACTGTCGCGCGCTCGCCCGCCGTCCGGTACCGACGCCGGTCGCCGTCCTCGCCGTCGGACTCGTAGCCCATCGCTTCGAGCACCGACCCGGTCACTTCCGGGTCGGCCGAGTTGAGCGTCACCCCGTGGAAGCCCCGGATCGCGTGCTCGTCCGGGATCGGCCCGCCGCTCCACGGCGCGACGTCGGACTCGCCCGCGACGAGTTCGAGGGGCTGGCCGTCGGGGTCGGCGAACGGCAGGACCGCCTCGCCGAACCGCTCGGTGGGCGCCCCGACGTCGAGGCCCTCGGCGTCGAGTCGGTCGGCCCAGTAGTCGAGCGACCCCTCGGGCACGACGAACGCGGTCGCGGTCGCCTGCCCGCGTCCGGGCCGGCCGCGCCGACCGTCGCCGAACGGGAAGAACGTCAGGACGGTGCCGGGCGTCCCGGTCTCGTCGCCGTAGTAGAGGTGGTACGTCGAGGTGTCGTCGAAGTTCACCGTCCGCTTGACGAGGCGGAGGCCGAGGACCTCGGTGTAGAACTGTGCGTTGGCTCGCGGATCGCTCGCGATCGCCGTGACGTGGTGGATGCCGTTGACGTTGTGGGTCATGGTGCGTGGGGAGACTGGCGCCGGCGTGACGCGGTGCCAGTGTCTCTGTGATACCTGCTTCGGTCTTGAACCACTTAGGCGCTCGCGGACGCCCGCGTCACCGGGTGGCACCCGTGTTATCCGGCCGTCGTCCGCGCCGGTCGCCAGTTTCACCGTGTTACCTGATTCGAAGAGGAACCTATATGGGCCGCGAGCGCCTCGACTCGATCATGGCAGTAGGCGACCAGCAGTCTAACGATCTCGACTCCGACGACGAGTACAGCGAGAGCGCGTGTTCGGTTATCGACTCGATCGAGCAGATCGGCTCGACGTGGCGGCTCATCGTGCTCCACGACCTCCAGGACGGCGAAAAGCGGTTCAACGAACTCAAGCGTTCGACCGACGCGAGTTCCCGGACCCTCTCGCGGGTGCTCGACGACCTCCAGGAGACGGGGTTCGTGACCCGGCGACTGGAGGAAGACGCTCCGGTCGCGACCTACTACAGCCTCACCGAGAAGGGCCGGTCGCTGTGTCCCGTCTTCGACGAGATCGAGGAGTGGGCCGACGAGTGGCTGTGAGGTGAGGGGACTCGCCCGCGAGCGAACGGGGAGCCGTCCCGAGAGACGGGTACCGCTATATATTTCTCATAGAAAACGCTTAATCACTCGGGGCGGTACCGATAGATGCGGTCGGACTACCATGAGCAACGAACCCGATATCCGAACCGAATCGGACCGCCCCGACGAGTCGCGATCCGCCGCCGGCGATCGCCTCGATCCCGCCCTCGACTCCGTGGTCGTTTCGTACGACGACCGCCCGGACCGACGAACGGTCTTTCCCCGCGGCCTCTCGGGCGTCGATCGCATGTCGACGTGGCTCACCGCGAGCGACGACGCCTTCGTCGGTCTCGAAGACGCCCGCTGACGCGACCCGGCCGAAGCTTCTTGGCACCTCCGCGTTTGTGTCACGGCTATGGGACCCCGACAGGCGGACCTATCCGGCGTCCTCGCGGCGTCGATACGGGAGCTCAGATCGACGTTCGTCGAGGCGATTCCGAGGCTCGCGACCGCGGTACTGTTTCTCGTGGCCGCGTACGTCGCCATCAAGCTCGTCATGGGGCTGGTCAGGGGATCGCTCGATCGGCTGTACTCGGGCGACGACGAGCTCGTCGCCGGGCTGTTCGGGACCGTCGTGAGCGTCTTCCTGTGGTTCGGCGTCGTGCTCGCGCTCCTGAAGATTCTCGGGATGGGCGAGATCGCCGCCAGCCTCGGCACCGCGACGGGGTTCGTCGCGCTCGGAGTGAGCTACGCGCTATCGAACATGCTCGCCGACACCGTCGCGGGCGTCTACCTCCTTCGAGACCCCGATTTCGCCCCCGGCGACAGGGTGGTCGCCGGCGACGTGACCGGGACCGTCCGGACCATCGAACTCCGGAAGAGCCGATTCGAGACCGAGTCGGGCGACGTCGTCGTCGTCGCCAACAGCGCCGTCGAGAAAAAATGGACCAAGAGAGTCGAACCGGACGGGTCGGCCGCCCCCTCGGAGGACGACGGCGCCGCCGACTCGCCGGCGTAGCTACAGGAAGTCCTCGACGTGGTCGGCGACTTCGTTCGGGGTGTCGCCGACGGGGACGCCCGCGTCGTTGAGCGCCTCGATCTTGCTCTCGGCGGTGCCGGTGCCGCTACCGGAGACGATGGCGCCCGCGTGGCCCATGCGCTTGCCCGGCGGCGCGGTCCGGCCCGCGATGAAGCCGGCGACCGGCGTGTCCATGTGCTCGGCGATGTAGGCGGCGGCGTCCTCCTCGTCCTCGCCGCCGATCTCTCCGCACATCACGACCGCGTCGGTGTCGGGGTCGCTCTCGAACAGTTCGAGCGCGTCGATGAAGTCCGTCCCGATGATGGGGTCGCCGCCGATGCCGACCGCGGTGGTCTGGCCGATGCCCCGCGAGGTGAGGTTGTCGACGACCTGGTAGGTGAGGGTGCCCGACCGCGAGACCAGTCCGACGTTACCGGACTCGAAGATGTTGCCCGGCAGGATGCCGAGTTTCGACTCGCCGGGGGTGATGATGCCCGGGCAGTTCGGCCCGAGAAGACGGGTGTCGACCTCCGAGAGGCGCTTTTTCACCTTCGCCATGTCCTGAGTGGGGATGCCCTCGGTGATGGCGACCGCGAGGTCGATCGGGGCGTCGAGCGCCTCGAAGACGGCGTCGCCCGCGAACGCCGGCGGGACGAAGATGACCGATGCGTCGGCGTCCTCCTCGATTGCGGCGCGCTCGACCGTGTCGTAGACGGGCACGCCCGCGACCTCCTGGCCGCCCTTGCCCGGCACCGCGCCGGCGACGACGTTGGTGCCGTACTCCATCATCTGCTGGGTGTGGAACTTGCCTTCCCCACCGGTGATGCCCTGCACGATAACTCGGGTGTCTTCGTCGACTAGCACACTCATGCTTCTACCTCCTCGGCGTACTCGACCGCACGCTGGACCGCGTCTTCGAGGGTCTCCTCGACCGTCACGAGGTCGTCGTTGAGGATCTCGCGGCCCTCCTCGGCGTTGGTGCCCGCGAGCCGGACGACCACGCGCTTGGGGATCTCGTCGAACTGTTCGAGGGCGTCGTTGATGCCTTTCGCCACCTCGTCGCCCCGGGTGATGCCGCCGAAGATGTTGAACACGACGGCGTCGACGTTCTCGTCGGAGAACACCATATCGAGGGCGTTTGCCACGCGCTCGGCCTTCGCGCCGCCCCCGATGTCGAGGAAGTTGGCGGGCGAGCCGCCGTAGTAGTCGACGAGGTCGAGGGTCGTCATCACGAGCCCCGCGCCGTTGCCGATGATGCCCGTGTTGCCGTCGAGCCGGACGTAGTCGAAGCCGTACTCGCCGGCCTTGCGCTCGAGGTCGTCCTCGTAGGTCTCTTCTTCCATCTCCGCGAGCTCCTGCTGGCGGAAGAGGGCGTCGTCGTCGATGTTCATGACCGCGTCGGCGGCGACGATCTCGTCGTCCTCGGTCACCATCAGGGGGTTGACCTCGATGTCGCTGGCGTCCCGGTCATCCCACAGCTCGAAGAGCGTCCGCAGGACCGACGCGACGTCGGAGGCGACCGCCGCCGGGACGCCGGCGTCGTAGACGACCTTCCGGGCCTGATAGGGGTGCATCCCGAACGCGGGATCGACGTGTTCGCGGGCGATGGCGTCGGGGTCTTCCTCCGCGACCTCCTCGATGTTGACCCCGCCCTTGGTCGAGACCATCGCGACGGGCTTGCCCTCGCCGCGGTCCATCGTGACCCCGACGTAGAGCTCGTTTTTGAAGTCGACCGCGGCCTCGACGAGGACCTCCTCGACGGTGTAGCCTTTGAGGTCCATCCCGAGGATGTCCTCGGCCGCCGCCTCGGCCTCCTCGCGGTCCTCGACGAGCTTGATCCCGCCGGCCTTCCCGCGGCCGCCGACGTGGACCTGTGCCTTGACCGCGACGGGGTAGCCGATCTCCTCGGCGGCCTCGACGACCTCGTCGACGGACGACGCCAACGTCGACGCGGGGGTCGGGATTCCCGCGTCGGCGAAGACGCTCTTCGCCTGATATTCGTGGAGCTTCATGCACTCGAAACGGCGTCCGCCGGTCGCTTAAATCCCGCCGGTTCGGTTCCGACGGCGGGGTCTGTCGGTCCTCACTCGATCGCGTAGAACCGCACCAGCCCGCAGTCCGGACACCGCCGGGGCGTCACGTCGAGCGCCTCCTTGAGCCCAACCGCCGCGAGCACGTCGTCGCCGTCCGCCTCGGTCCTGACCCGCAGTTCGCCCTGCCCCGTGAACAGTTCGGCGTCCTCCAGCGCGACGTCGCAGTCCGGACAGCGCGGGTCGCCTGCCATACGCTTTGGTCGTCGACGCGGCGCGAAAAACGTGTCGGTGTTCGGAACGGTCCGGCTCAGAGGTCGGCGTAGAGCCGCACGAGGCCACACTCCGGACAGAGCCGCGGCGAGACGTCGAGAGACTCGTTCATCCCGAGCGACCCCAGCAGGCCCTCGCGCTTCTCGTCGGTCTGGACGCTGAGTTCGTAGCCGCCGCCCGTTCGAACGTCGACGCCTTCCATCGTCACGCCGCAGTCGGGACAGCGCGGGTCGGTCGCCATACGCGACCCGACGGCCCCACTCCACTTAAATTTCAGTTCGTCGAGACGATGTCGATGACGTCCCGGGCGTCGAGCCGGGTGTTCGCGCCAACCTGGCGGTTGCTCCGACAGTCGATGCCGTGGAGAAAGCCCTCCCCGAGGTCCGAGTGGATGTGGTAGGCGAAGTCCTCGGCGGTCGACCCCTCAGGCAGGAGAAAGCAGTCGGGCAACACCTCGCCGCGCTCGTTGCCGAGCCCGTTCGCGCCGCCCGGGAACACCGGCACCATCCCGAGCTCGTCGAACAGCGCGGTTTCGAGCGCGCGCTGGACGCCGGTGCCGTCGTACTCGGCGACGAACCCCTCGATGGCTTCGAGCCCCTCGCGCTGGTCGCCCGAGACGTCGCCCACGATGTCGAACTCCCCGTCGCCCGGCCGGTAGTCGACCGCGCCCTGCTCGTCGGCTTTCTTGAGCGCCTTCTCGGCGTGGGCGCTGACCGGGACCACCGTCAGGTGCTCGTAGTCGGGGTCGGAGGTGATCGCCTCGTAGTTTTCCTGGGCCTCGGGGGTGTCCATCTTGTTCGCCGCGATCACCATCGGCTTCGTCTCCGTGCGGATCGCGCGGGCGAGGTCCTCCCGATCGGTCTCGTCCCACGTCGCCGGGTCGAGTTCGAGGTCGAGCGAGAGGATCTCGCGTTTGATCTCGTCTTTGTTGATCCGGAACGCGCTCATCTGCTCGGCGAGTTCGACCTCGATCTCGTCGTCCTCGCCGTCGTAGCCCGACTCGTAGCGCTCGATCCCCTTCTCGAGCACTTCGAGATACCACATGTCGAGTTCGCCTTCGAGGAAGTCGATGTCCTCGCGGGGGTCGTGGTCCTCGACCGGCTCGCCTTCGAGGTCGGTCGTCCCCGAGAAGTCGACGACGTGGACCAGCACGTCGGCCTCGTTGAGGTCGGTCAGAAACTGGTTGCCGAGCCCGCGGCCCTCGTGGGCGCCGGGGACCAGCCCGGCCACGTCGACGAGCTTCGTCGGGACGAACCGGGTGCCGTCCTCGCAGAACCCCACGTTCGGGGTGCACTCCTCGTCGAACTCCGGGGCGGCGCAGTCGACCCGGACGTACGCCTCGCCGACCGCGGGGTCGATGGTCGTGAAGGGGTAGGCGCCCTCGGGCACGTCGTTCATCGTCGCGGCGTTGAAGAACGTGGACTTTCCGACGGACGGTTTCCCGACCAGTCCGATCTTGTAGCTCATTAGGCCGTGAGTGGCGGCGGCGGGGTAAAACCCCTGCTAAAGCCCAGAGCGATCGCGAACAGTCCTCACGATGGTCGGTACCAACCCCCACTCTCCGGCAGGACCTTTTTGCCGGCCCCCGTCGTCGGATCGGCGGATGCTGTACGCATCGGTGACCTCGCTGTCGAGGCCGCGTCGGACGGACCAACGAAGCGCCGGGAGTCCCGAGCGATGGACGTGAGAGCGCTCCGCGAGCGAGCGCTCGCGGTCGCCGACCACCTCTCGTTTCTCGCGCAGTGGATGCTCTACGTCGCGGTGAGCGCCCTCTCGCCCCTCTGGGAGCGCGACGACCGGCTGTGGGCGTTCGGCGCGCGCGGCGGGGAGGCGTTCGCGGACAACAGCAAGTACCTCTTTCTCCGCGTCGCGGCCGATCACCCCGATATCCGGCCGGTCTGGCTCTCGAAGGACCGGGCGGTCGTCGCGGAGCTCCGGCGGGCCGGCTACGAGGCGTACCACTGTTACTCGCTTCGCGGGCTGGCGGTCAACCTCCGGGCCGGCGCCGTGTTCCTCACGCAGGGCCACCGCGACCTCGCCATGCCCTGCTGTGCCGGGGCACTGACGGTACTGCTGTGGCACGGCATTCCCCTGAAACACGTCTCGTGGGACGCGGGGTTCGCCGACGCGCCCGCGCCGGTCCGGGCCGGCCACGCCGCGATGGCTCGGGCGTTCGACCTCCTGACCGTCCCCGGCGACGGCGCGATCCGACCCTTCGAGTCCGGACTCGGGGTCGCCCGCCCGAAGATGGTCGCGACGGGCTACCCCCGCAACGACGCGCTACTGGGGTCGATCCCGGGCGAGGATATGGGCACCGACGCGGCGGCGCTCGCGCGGGTCCGGTCGATCGCGGCCGACCATCGAGTGGTCTGTTACCTCCCGACGTATCGGGAGTGGGACCCCGGGGCGATCGCCGCGAACGTCGACTTCGAGGCGCTCGAAGAGTTCCTCGCCGAGCGCGAGGCCTACCTCGTCGTCAAGCCCCACCCGAAAGAGAGCCTCGACCTCCCGGAGGGACTCTCGCGGGTGGTGGCGCTCCCCGAATCGACGGACGTCTACCCCCTGCTCCGGGCGGTCGACGCGCTGGTCACCGACTACTCGTCGGTGTACTTCGACTTCCTCCTCCGGGACCGGCCGGTGGCGTTCTACGCCTTCGACCTCGATCGGTACCGCGCCGAACGGGGGTTCTACTTCGACTACGAGGCGGTCACGCCGGGACCGGTCGCCCGGACGTTCCCGGAACTGCTGGCGGCGCTCGACCGGACGCTCGACGCCGCGGCGGCCGGACCCGACGCGGACCCCGACGCGACCCACCGGCGGGCGCTCGGAGAGGCGTTGTTCGAGCGTTCGGATCCCGACTACTGCCGGGCGGACGCGGTGTATCGAGTCGTCCGGCGACGGCTGGCGGCCTCGAACGCGTCGTGAGAAAAACGCTCGTCTCAGTCCAGCGCGGCGGTCGCGGCGCCGCCGAGCGCGCCGAATGCGACGGGGTAGACCAGTCCCGCGAGCAGGACGCCGGTCACCGGATCGGGCGCGATCGCGGCGCCGGTGTCGCCGAGGGCGTGGGTCGCGAGGAACGCGACTGCGACCGACGCCGGGAGGTAGCCCGCGACGACGGTCGCGCCGGCGGTCGCGCGGTCGAGGAGGCTCCCCCGCCGGTCGTAAGCCACCAACGCGCCGGCGACCGCGAGCGCCAGCGCGGGGGCCGCGACGAGCGCGATCGGCCCGTCGCCGCCGGTCACGAAGTTGACCATCCGGCTCCCGCCCGCCACGGTCGGAAAGCGCACGTCGACGAAGTGGGCGTTCAGAAAGAGCCACGAGACCCCCTTCCAGACCGGGACGCTCCCGCCGCCGAGCAGTTGGGAGACGAATCCCACGCCCCGCAACGCCTCCGAGACCTCGGCGGCCTTCCAGACGTACGCCACCAGATACCCGGCGAGCCACGCCGTGACGCCCGCCATCGCGCCGCGGGCGAGTCGCCCGCGCGTGAACACGCCGCGAACGGCCGAACGGTCCTCAGTTACCGACATAGTCGGGGCCACCGACCGGTCCGGTGAATAGTTTGTGGCTCGGTCAGTGGGAGAACACCAACAGTCGGTCGGGTTCGCGAACCACGCAGAACCGCCCGTCGGGGCGCTCGAAGCTGTTGTGCCGACGCTCGGAGACGAGGAGGTCGGCGAACGGCTCCTCGCAGGCCGGACAGTCGAGCCCCTTGCGGTTCTCCCAGAGCTCGCGCTCGCCGGTGTCGCGGTGGAGCTTGAGCGCGTGGCGGTGGTCGTGAACGTCGAAGACCTCGCCGGTCACTCCCCGTCACCCCGGTTTTGCGCCCACTGCTCGCGGGTGACGGTGTAGCGGTGGGCGTCGGCCGGCCCGTCGGGGTCGGGGTGGTAGTTTCTGAGCCGTCCCTCGTGTTGGCCGCCGTGGGCCTCGACGTACTTCTCGATCGCCCGCCGGGACTTCTCGTTACCGGCGTGGTGGGTCACCGCCACGAGTTCGAGGTCGAGTCGGTCGAACGCGACCTCCATCAGCGCGGCGGCGCGCTCGCCGGAGTACCCCCGACCCCAGAAGGGCTTGCGGAGCCACGCGCCGAGCACCCCGGTCCGGCGGTCCCACTCGGGGTGGAGCCCGGTCGCTCCCGCGATCTCGCCCGCGCCGTCCTCGCCCGCTTTCGGGCGGATGACGTACGTCGCGTCCTCGCCGTTCGCCCGCGCGGTCTCTTGGGCTTCGACGAACTCGAGGGTCTCTTTGGGCGTCTCGTGGGGCTCCCACGAGATGTGCTCGGTGATCTCCTCGATGTGGGGATTGTGGTGCGAGCAGTGCCGGTAGAGCGCCAGTACGTCGACGTTTTCGGTCGTGAGCGGTTCGAGGACGAGCCGCTCGGTCTCGATGCGCTCGGGGAACATGTCCGGAGCGTCGGAGCGCCCGGAGAAAAGCGTTGTCCGTGCATGCGAGCGCGTGGCAGGCCATCGGGCGTCGCTGTAACGGAGAGCGTCTCGCAGTCCGCAACCAGTATCACCACTCTATGCGGCACACCCTCGGTGGGTGGTTGAGTGGGTGAACAATTAATTTTGGGGGAAATCTTTTACGCTTACCCATCGTAGGAGAGCGTATGTCCGATGCGACGCTCGACGACCGGGGACGGCTGACGCTCCCGAAGGAGATTCGAGAACGATACGGAGACCACTACCACGTCGTCGACCTCCACGACGGAATCAAACTGATTCCGGTCGCAGACGACCCTCTTGACGCGCTGCGAGACGAGTTTTCCGAGGTCGAGAAGACGCCAGAGGAACTCAGAGCGGAAGCACGTGAAGCGACACTGGACGAAGCCGGGCGCTAAATGTACGCTGAAACAGATTTCTTGCTGGCCCTCATCAAAGACGAAGACTGGCTCGGAGACACCGCCGAAGCGGTTTACCGCGACCACAGAGACGAGCTGTGGACGTCGCAGTTCACGCTCATCGAGCTTCTCTTCGTGGCTTACCGCGAGGACCGCGACACAGAACGGGTAGTCACGAACGCCGCAAACCTCGTCGAAGTTCGTGGCGATTTGGATACGGTCGTCGCGGCGGCCACGTACGTCGAGGATCACGGATTCGCCCCGTTCGACGCGCTCCACCTCGTCGAATCTGATGGCGACACTATCGTCTCCAGCGACCGTACGTACGAAGACTTCGCTCCGCGACTCGACCTGAAAGCGGAGAACGAGGAGTAACGCTCCGCAACCACTAAACGCCGCTCGCCCCTACCGACGCCCAATGACCGACTGGACCGAGAAGTACCGGCCCTCGACCCTCTCGGAGGTCCGCGGGAACAACAAGGCCCGCGACCAGCTAAAGGAGTGGGCCGAGACGTGGGACGACCACCGGGACGCCGTCATCGTCCACGGGCGTCCCGGCGTCGGCAAGACCTCGGCGGCCCACGCGCTGGCGGCCGACATGGGGTGGCCGACCATCGAGCTCAACGCCAGCGACCAGCGCACCGCCGACGTGGTCGAGAAGCTCGCGGGCGGGGCCTCACAGAATCGGGCGCTGACCGGCGGCGCCGACGGCCGCCAGCTCGTCGTCATGGACGAGGCCGACAACCTCCACGGCAACGTCGACCGGGGCGGCTCGCGGGCGATCGGCGACGTGGTCCGGGCGGCGGGCCAGCCGATGGTGCTCATCGCAAACGAGTTCTACGACATGTCGAAATCGCTTCGAAACGCCTGCGAGACGATCGAGTTCCGGGACGTGTCCGCCCGGTCGATCGTGCCCGTCCTCCGGGACATCTGCCGGCAGGAGGGCGTCGAGTTCGACGACGACGCGCTCCGGGCGATCGCGGACAAGAACAGCGGCGACCTGCGCTCGGCGGTCAACGACCTCCAGGCGGTCGCCGAGACAAGCGAGCGCCTGACCGAGGCCGACGTGGAGGTCACCGGCGAGCGCGACGACACCAGCGGCATCTTCGATTTCCTCGACGCGCTGTTCAAAGAAGAGGACGCCCAAGGGGCGCTCAGGCAGTCCTACGACGTCGACGAGACGCCCGACGACATGCTGAACTGGGTCGAGGACAACGTCCCGAAAGACTACGAGGGCGAGGAGCTCGCGGTCGCGTACGACTTTCTCGCGAACGCCGACAAGTGGCTCGGCCGAGTCCGGGCCTCCCAAGACTACTCGTACTGGCGCTACGCCGGCGACAACATCGCGGGCGGGGTCGCCGCCGCCCGCCGCGGGGAGAAGGGCGGGTGGACCCGCTACGGCCCGCCGAGCTACTGGCGGAAACTCGGGAGTTCGAAGGGCAACCGCAAGAAGCGCGACTACGTCGCCCGGAAGATCGCGGCGGCCGACGGCGTGAGCATGTCGACCGCCCGCCGGGAGATGCTCCCGTTCCTGGCGGCGATGACCCACCACTGCAAGAACCGCGAGCTGACCGTGGCGATGACCGCGAAGTACGACCTCGACGCCGAACACGTCTCGTTCGTGACGGGGAGCGGCGAAGACACGAACAAGGTACAGGACGTCGTGGCCGACGCCGAGACGCTCCGCGAGGAGCGGGCGGTCGAACACTCGGGCGGCGCGTTCGAGGGGAGCTTCGGTTCACAGTCGAACGGGGGCGACGGCGCGGACGAGAGCGAGGCGTCCGACGACGCCGAGTCTGGGGCCGAGGAGTCGGCGGGCGACGACGAGGGGACCGACGACACCCAGGCGGGGCTGACCGACTTCGGCTAGCTCCGGGGCCACACCAGAATCTCGCCGTCCCCGCGGACGGTGACGTCGTGGCGCTCGTACTCGAAGGTGATGCTCGTCTCTGTCTCCCGGTCGCGCATGGACGCGACGAACGCGTGGAGCGCGTCGGGGTCCATGTACTCGTAGAGGGGCGCCAGCTCGGTGACCGCGTCGCCGGTCGCCCGAGAGATCGCGCAGGTGATCGCCGAGTCGAGGGTCTCGGTACCCGACCAGTCGGCCTGCACCCGGAGGGGCGCCTGTCGTGTCTCGCGGTCGTACTCTGTCGCGTTCGTCGGCTGCGTTTCGGTCTTCGACATTGTGTCTCGCCGATTTCGCCTTGGACTGACAGCGGTTTCAACCCCCGAAACCCTGAAAGCCGATTGGCGGAGGTGGGTCCGGGTTGTGCCGAATTCACCGCGAATTTAGCGTCGTATCGATCCCATACTCCGAGTAAGGAGCCGATACTATCGAGAAACGGGGCGTGGAACCGACACGCGCTCGATAAGTCGATCCTAATTAGCGCAACCCATTTTTTCGTGCGCGTCGGAGACTCACGACGAATGGGGGCTCGACAGTTCGGGGCGGTGCTGGCGGTCGTCGTCTGCCTGACGGCCGCCGTCGGTGGACCCGGCGTGACGGCCGCCGCGTCCCAGACCGCGACGCCGGACGTCACCGCCGACACCATCATCCTCGACGTGCAGGTCCACGAGAACGGGACCGCGACGTGGGCGGTCGCCTACCGGACGCGACTCGACGACGGCGAGACCGCCGCCGCGTTCGAGAGTCTCAGAGACGACGTCGAGAACAACTCGACAGAGTACACCGACCAGTTCACCGATCGGATGGCGAGCACGATCGCGAGCGCCGAGCGCGCCACCGGTCGCAACATGACCGGCGAGAACTACACCGTCGACGCCGAGATCCGCCAGTTCCCCCAGCGGTACGGCGTCGTCACCTACTCGTTCCAGTGGCACCGGTTCGCCGATACGGCGGGCGACCGGCTCCGGATCGGCGACGCGATCGGCGGGCTCCCGCTCGACGACAAGACCCGACTGCTGATCTCGTGGCCCCAGAGCTACGAGGCGACGGCGATTCGACCGCCGCCCGACGAGGAGCGAAACGGGACCGCGGTGTGGATCGGCGAACTGACCTTCGGCCGCGACGAGCCCCGGATCGTGGTCGCGCCGCCCGCGACCGGCCCGCAGGTGCCGTGGCGGGCGGTCGGCGCCGCGGTCGGCGCGCTCGGTGTTCTCGGGGCCGCGGTCGCCGGCGGCTGGTGGCTCTACCGCCGCGAGGAGGTCGGCGACCCCAACGACGACATGCCCGAGGAACTGTTGAGTAACGAAGAGCGGGTGTTGCGACTGCTCGAACGCCGCGGCGGGCGCGTCAAACAGAAGGCGATCGTCGAAGAGCTCGGGTGGACCGAGGCCAAGACGAGTCAGGTGGTCGGAAGCCTCCGCGAGCAGGGGAAAATAGAGAGCTTCCGGCTCGGCCGCGAGAACGTCCTCGCACTCCCGCAGGAGGAGCTTTGAGGGGTGAACGCCGCTTAATTCGGGTTAATCCGGGTTCAGTAACGGCGGCTTATTGGCGGTTGGGGCCGTGGAAACGATCGATGAAAGCCGCGGTAATCGCGATTGCGGGCGTGATGGTCATGGCGTCGATCGCCCCGGTCGCGGCCGCCGACCGACCGACCGAGCCCGACCGCGACGAGCCGTGGGCCGACCCCGAGTGGCCGGGCCAGGAGACGACCAGCGAGAACAACACCACCGTCGCGCCGGGCCAGCATCTCGCCGGCGCGGTCGGCGCGCAGGGCGCGACCGTCGAGGGCGAACTCTGGAACCGGAGCCTCTCCGAGCGGTTGGCGAACGCGACCGGCGACGCCGATCGCGCGCGGGTCCTCGCCGACGAGGTCGGGACCATCGAGGCGTACGTCGAGCGTCTCGAGGCGATCCGAGCCAACCTGACCGAGGCTCGGGACGCACACGAGCTGTCGGCGGGCGAGTACCGGTCGTCGGTCTCCGAGCTCGTGATCCGGGCCCGCGGCGTCGAGGTCCGGGCCAATCGGACCGTCCGCGCCGCCGAGAAGCTCCCGGAAGTGATGCGCGACACCTACGACGTCGACCTCGAACGCGCTCGGAACCTCTCGACGCGGGCCCGCGACCTCTATCGGTTCGACGACCGGGTCGGCCGCGAGGTGGCCAACGAGACGCTCGACGACGGGCGCGACGAGCCGACGCTTCCGGCGGGCGAGCGACGCACGGTCAGCGAGGCCTGACCGAACCTCTGCCCGAGCGCGACTCCGGAACAGCCCGCCCGCGACGGCGGCGCTGACAGCGTCGGGCGTCACCGAACCCGCGAGAGGAACCGCTGGGCCCGGTCGGTCTCGGGGCGCTCGAAGAACTCCGGGGGCGGCGCCGACTCCACGATCCGGCCGTCGGACATCAACACGACGCGGTCGCCCACCTCGCGGGCGAACCCCATCTCGTGGGTCACGACCAGCATCGTCATCCCCTCGTCGGCGAGCGCCCGCATCACTTCGAGCACTTCCCCGACGAGCTCGGGGTCGAGCGCGGAGGTGACCTCGTCGAACAGCATCACGCTCGGGTCCATCGCCAGCGCCCGGGCGATGGCGACCCGCTGTTGCTGGCCGCCCGACAGCTCGGCGGGGTACGAGTCGGCCTGCTCGGCCAGCCCGACCTCCGCGAGCAGGTCTCGGCCACGCCGGATCGCTTGCTCGGCCGGGAGCCCGCGAACGCGGATCGGCGCGAGCGTGACGTTCTCCAGAGCGGTCTTGTGCGGGAAGAGGTTGAAGTGCTGGAACACCATCCCGACCCGCTGGCGGAGCCGATTGACGTCCACGTCGGGGTCGGTGATCGACTCCCCCTGAATCCGGACCTCGCCCGACTGGACCTCCTCCAGCCGGTTCACGCACCGCAGGAGCGTCGACTTGCCCGAGCCGCTCGGGCCGACGATCACGACGACCGCGCCGTCCTCGACCGCGAGGTCGACGTCTTTCAGGACGTGGGTCTCGCCGAAGTACTTGTTCACGCCGTCGAAGGCGACCGCCGGGGCCGAGTCACGCACGGTCGCCCCCCCATTCGGCGCGGTCTTCGAGGTACTGGACGAGCCACATCAGCGGGAGCGTGATGGCGAGGTACGTCACCGCGACCAGCACGATCGGCGTCCACGCGTCGAACTGGTTCGAGTTGACCTCCCGGAAGACGGTGAGTATCTCCGGGAACGCGATGACGGTCAGAAGCGAGGTGTCTTTCACGAGGATCACCTGATCGTTGCCGATGGCCGCAAGCGCGTTGCGCCACGCCTGTGGCAGGACGATCTCGCGCATCGAGTCGACGTACGACATCCCGAGCGATCGGGCGGCCTCCATCTGGCCCTCCGGGACGGCGTTGATGCCGCCCTTGACCGCCTCGCCGACGTAGGCGGCGTGGTTCAGCGTGAGCGCGACGACCGCCGTGATGAAACTCCAGTCGATCGAGAGGACGCCCGGGACGACCGTCCAGCTCTGGCTGATCGGGAACTGGCCCGGCGGCCACAGCGACGGGATGCCCAGATAGATGATGAAAAGCTGGAACAGGAGCGGCGTCCCCCGGAAGAACTGGACGTACGCGGTGGCGATCGAGTAGGTCAGCGACGTCCGGGAGACCCGACCGAGGCCGACGAACACCCCGGCCGTGACCGCGAGCACGCTGGAGATGACCACGACCATCAGCACCCGGAGAAACGCGAACACGAATCGCGGAAAGACCGCGGCCAGCAGGTCGTAGTCGACGTAGTCGACCAACACGAGCCCGACGAAGCCCGCGACGGCCAGGGTGAACACGACCGCGACCGCGAGCCCCGCGATCCTGACGCGTTCGTCGGTCAGCAGGCCGTCTCCGGCGGTCTCCTCGACCGACGCGTCGTCGGCGTACGTCTCCCCCATCGCGAGCTACCCGCCGTCGGCGGTGGTCTCGGTCGGCGCCTCCTCGGTCGTCTCGCCGTCGGCCGTCGTCGTCCCGGCGTCGCCGACGATGCCCGCCGGCGGGTCGCCCGGGAAGTACTCGCGGTAAATTTCGGCGTACCGGCCGCTCTCGATCACCGCGGCGAGCGCCTCGTTGACCTGCTCGCGGAACTCGTCGTCGTCCTGCCTGAACGCGATGCCGTAGCGCTCGACGGTGAGCGTGAGGTACGGCGGCGCGTCGTCGAACTCCTCGGCGGCCTGGCCCTCGCCCTCCAGCATCACGACGGAGTCGCGTTCGTCGACGTACTGGAGGTTGACCGCGTTGTCGTTGATGACCGCGACTGCCTGGGCGTTGCGCAGGGCGTTGAACGCGCCGGTGATCTGGTCGTAGCTGTCGATCGTGAGTTCGCCGTCGAACTGCTCTTGGAGGTCCTGGGCGGCCGCCTCGCCCGTCGTCCCCTTCTGGACGGCGACCGTCCGGCCCCGGAGGTCTTCGAGGCTC
The DNA here is from genome assembly GCF_004521895.1 of Halorussus marinus. Classification (NCBI taxonomy): domain Archaea; kingdom Methanobacteriati; phylum Methanobacteriota; class Halobacteria; order Halobacteriales; family Haladaptataceae; genus Halorussus; species Halorussus marinus. Next base: position 10,801 of record NZ_SBIR01000007.1, on the reverse strand, counting down.
TGGACGTCCCCGCTTTCGAGCACCGCCACCGTCTGAAACGCGATGAAGTACGGGTCCGAGAAGTCGACCTGCTCGGCGCGCTGTTCGTTGATCGTCATCGCCGACATGATGATCCGGAAGTTCCCGTTGTTGAGACTCGGGATGATCGTGTCGAAGCCGGTCTGGACGAACTCGTACTCCCTGTCCATCTGCTCGGCGAAGACGGCCTCGGCTACGTCGACGTCGAACCCCACCAGCGTCCCGTCCTCGGTGCGGTACTCGAACGGATTGTACGGGATGTCCGAGCCGATCCGGATCGTCTCGTCGTCCTGTCCGGCGGCCACGCCCCCGAGCGTGAGTCCGCCGATCATGCCTGCGCTCCCCCGAACGAACGTCCGTCTGTTTACGTTCATTTGTTTCCCCCGGTACTACGTGCAGTACGGTCACACATAACCGTTGGCCTGAAAGGTCGAAATTCGGACGGGAGAGCCGCTAAAATCAGGGTCAGTCGTCGCTCGGATAGCCCGCGGCCGCGTCGGTCGACCGGCTCTCGGGGGCGCGCTCGCTCTCGTAGGACCACAGCGTGGTCGCCATAAGCGACCCGAAGATGGTGAGCGCGGCGGCGTGGTGGGCCACCTGCACGACCGGGGTGTAGACGAAGACCGTCGCCCCGCCCAGCACCATCTGGAGCGGCGTGACCGCGAGCGCGAGGGTCGCGGCCCCGCGGATCCGGCGCTCGGCGTGGTACTTCCACGCGCCGACCGTCGTGGCGATGATGAAGAAGCCGGTGATCATCGCGACGAGGCGGTGGAACCACTCGACGAAGCTCGGGAACGTCTGCGGGAGCACGCCGCCGTCACAGAGCGGCCACTGGGCCGAGCACGACAGTCCCGCGCCCATCGCGGCGGTGTAGACCCCCAGCAGGATGAGCGAGAACGTCAGCCCGGTGGTGACCGCCGCGAGGTGTCGGAATCGAACCATCAGCGCGGCCCTCCCGTCGACGCGAATCGTGTGTTGAGTTGCACGGTTTGAACTCCCCTCATCGGACGTTTCGGCCGGTCGCACTTAGAGTTGTCCGACCGCGGCTCGGAGGCAGACGCCGCCCGCGGCCGTCGAAGCCGCGCCCTTCAAGGCGGTCGCCGGCGACCGACCACGCATGACCAAACACGAGCGCCTCGACGCCGCCCTCGACGACCGGGACCTCGAATCGGTGTGGTTCGGCCGGCCGAACGCGTTCGCGTGGCTGACCGGTGCGAGCAACGTCGTCGACCGCGAGGCAGAAGTCGGCGTCGCCGCGGTCGGCTACGACGGCGACGGCCTCGAGGTCGTGACCAGCAACATCGAGGCCGACCGGCTCCGCGAGGAGGAACTCGACGCGGCCGTCTCGGTGTCGTCGTTCGCGTGGCACGAGACGTCGCTCGCGGCCGCGGTGGCCGACCGCGCGCCCGAGCCCGCCGCGGCCGACTTCGAGGTGCCGGGGTTCGAGTCGATCGAGCCCCGCCGGGTTCGCCAGCCGCTGACCGACGACGACGTCGCGCGCTACCGCGAACTCGGCCGCGAGACCGCGAGCGCGCTGGAGGCGGTCTGCCGCGAGCTCCGGCCCGGCGACGCCGAGACCGAGGTCGCCTCCGCGCTCCGGGTCGCGCTGTCGGCCCGCGACATCGAGGCGCCGGTCGCGCTGGTCGGCGGCACCGAGCGCGCCCGTACCTACCGCCACTACACCCCGACCGACGCCGAACTCGGCGGGTACGCGCTGGTGTCGGTGACCGCCGAGCGCGGCGGGTTGCACGCGAGCGCGACCCGGACGGTCGCCTTCGAGTCGGCGCTGGCCGACGGGGCGCTCGCGGACCTGCGCGACCGCCACGAGGCCGCCCGGGCGGTCGAGGTCGCGGCGCTCGGCGCGACCCTGGACGCGGCCGAGCGGGGCGGGACCGCCGGCGACGTCTTCGACGCGATTCGGGACGCCTACGACCGGGCGGGCCACCCCGGGGAGTGGCGGCGACACCATCAGGGCGGGGCGGCCGGGTTCGCCGGCCGCGAGTGGATCGCGAGGCCCGACGCCGACCACGCGGTGACCGCGCCGATGGCCTACGCGTGGAACCCCACGGTCGCGGGCGCGAAGAGCGAGGACACGGTGGTGGTGGCCGACGGCGGCTTCGAGGTGCTGACCGACACCGGCCGGTGGCCGACGACCGAGGTGTCGGCCGAGGGCGTCGACGCCGCGGTCTCGCGCCCGGACGTGCTGGTCGTCGAGGAGTGAGCGAGTCGACTCCGTGAGTTCGTCGTTCGTCGAAATCAATTTCGACGGGTTCGCATAGTTTTTTAGGGACGGGCGCGATTTGTCGCGCCATGGGACTCGACGAGGACTCACTGGAGTATCACCGAGAGGAACCGCCGGGAAAGATCGAGATTTCGACGACGAAACCCACCAACACACAGCGCGACCTGAGCCTCGCGTACTCGCCGGGCGTGGCCGCGCCGTGTCGCCACATCGACCAGAACCCCGACGACGCCTACCAGTACACCGCGAAGGGCAACATGGTCGGGGTCGTCTCGAACGGGTCGGCCGTACTCGGACTCGGCGACATCGGCGCCCAAGCGTCCAAGCCCGTCATGGAGGGGAAAGGCGTGCTGTTCAAGCGGTTCGCCGACATCGACGTGTTCGACATCGAACTCGACCAGACCGACGCCGAGGACATCATCACGACCGTCGAGGCGATGGAGCCCACCTTCGGGGGGATCAATCTCGAAGACATCAAAGCGCCCGAGTGCTTCGAGATCGAGGAGACGCTCCGCGAGGAGATGGACATCCCGGTGTTCCACGACGACCAGCACGGCACCGCGATCATTTCGGGCGCCGCGCTGTTGAACGCCGTCGACATCAACGGCAAGGACCTCGCCGACCTCGACATCGTCTTCTCGGGCGCCGGCGCGTCGGCGATCGCGACCGCCCGGTTCTACGAGTCGCTCGGCGCGCGCAAACAGAACATCACGATGTGTGACTCCTCGGGGATCATCACCGAGACGCGCGCCGAGCACGGCGACGTCAACGAGTACAAGGCCCAGTTCGCCCGCGACGTGCCCGAGGGCGACCTCGCCGACGCGATGGAGGGCGCGGACGTGTTCGTCGGCCTCTCGGTCGCCGACATCGTCTCCCCCGAGATGGTCCGGTCGATGGCCGACGACCCCGTCATCTTCGCGATGGCGAACCCCGACCCCGAGATCGGCTACGAGGAGGCCAAGGCCGCCCGCGAGGACACGGTCATCATGGCGACCGGCCGCTCGGACTACCCCAACATGGTCAACAACGTGCTCGGGTTCCCGTTCATCTTCCGGGGCGCCCTCGACGTGCGCGCGACCGAGATCAACGAGGAGATGAAGGTCGCGGCGGCCGAGGCGCTCGCGGACCTCGCAAAGCAGGACGTGCCCGACGCGGTCGTGAAGGCCTACGGCGACCAGCCGCTCCAGTTCGGCCCCGACTACATCATCCCGAAGCCCCTCGACCCCCGCGTGCTGTTCGAGGTCGCGCCCGCGGTCGCCGACGCCGCGATGGAGAGCGGCGTCGCCCGAGGGGAACTCGACACCGACGACTACGTCGAGACCCTCGAAGCCCGACTCGGCAAGTCCCGCGAGATGATGCGGGTCGTGCTCAACAAGGCCAAGTCCGATCCCAAGCGGGTCGCGCTGGCGGAGGGCGACGACGAGAAGATGGTCCGGGCCGCCTACCAGATGGCCGAGGAGGGGATCGCCAAGCCCGTGCTCATCGGCGATGCCGACCGGATCGAGGCGACCGCCGCCGACCTCGGCCTCGACTTCGACCCGGAGATCGCCGATCCGGCGGCCGGCGACTACGAGGAGTACGCCGAGCGCCTCTACGAGATCCGACGCCGGAAGGGCATCACCGAGAGCGAGGCCGCGGACCTCGTCCGGAAGGACGGCAACTACTTCGGGAGCGTGATGGTCGAGCAGGGCGACGCCGACGCGATGCTGACCGGGCTCTCACACCACTACCCGTCGGCGCTCCGACCGCCCCTGCAGGTCGTGGGCACCGCCGACGACGCCGAGTACGCCGCCGGCGTCTACATGCTCACGTTCAAGAACCGCGTCATCTTCTGTGCGGACGCCACGGTCAATCAGGACCCCGACGAGGACGTGCTCGCCGAGATCACTCGCCACACCGCCGAGCTCGCCCGCCGGTTCAACGTCGAGCCCCGCGCGGCGATGCTGTCGTACTCGAACTTCGGGAGCGTCGACAACGAGGGCACACGCAAGCCCCGCCGGGCCGCCGAACGCCTCCGGGAGGACTCCGCGGTCGACTTCCCGGTCGACGGCGAGATGCAGGCCGACACCGCGGTCGTCGAGGAGATCCTGCAGGGAACCTACGAGTTCTCCGACCTCGACGACCCCGCGAACGTGCTCGTGTTCCCGAACCTCGAAGCGGGCAACATCGGCTACAAGCTCCTCCAGCGCCTCGGCGGCGCGGAGGCCATCGGCCCGATGCTGGTCGGGATGGACAAGCCGGTCCACGTCATCCAGCGCGGCGACGAGGTCAAAGACATCGTGAATCTGGCGGGCGTGGCGGTCGTCGACGCCCAGCAAAACGAGTAACGTCCGCGAGGAACCCGAGGCGCCGCGCGCCTCGGAAGTCCGAGCGGGTTTTTTCGCGGAGGGTTTTTGGGCGAGCGGTCCCATCGTGAGCGGAGCGAACGAGGGACCCGAGCGGAAAAACGGTCCGAACGACACCGTGAATCTGGCGGGCGTGGCGGTCGTCGACGCCCAGCAAAACGAGTAGCGTTCGCGAGCCCGCGGTTCACTTGAAGTCCGTCTCCGAAGCGACCCCCAGAACGTCCTCGACGTCGTCGTCTGCCGCGAACCGGACCCGACTCGCCTCGGTGTCGTGGTCGAGGACGCCGGCCTCCGAGAGCTTCGGGAGGTGGATCTGGAGGAGCTCGGCTCGCGTCTTCTCGATTTCGGCGGCGGTGAGCACCGCCCGGCGCTTCTCGGTCGTCGAGGCCGCGAGCAGTTCGGCGAGCTCGTCGACCGAGGCGGGGCCGTCCCGGCGGGCGAGGTAGTGACACACCCATCGGCGGCGGTGGTCCGCGAGCGCCCGGAACACCGCGTCGAGGCGCTCGCTCTCGCCGGTCATCGGCAGTACGTCCTGCATCGGAGCGTGGGGAGCCGAGACGTCCGTCTCCCCGGAGTGGTCGTGGCTCATAGTGGAGGTGACCGAGCGCCCGGAACCGATCCGGCCGGGCGCCGTTCCGTCCGATTACGACCACGGTGATCGACATAAGGGTACCGCCCGGCTCGCCCGGAGACGGACGACCGAAACCGTGTGTCGGCGGGCGGACGGGTCCGCATCGGACGGCGGCGTTCGACGCGGCGATGGGGCTCGCGGCCGTACACTTAAGGGATCGGACACCGAAGCGAGCGTATGGCCGTTCACGGCCGGTCTGCTCCCCTCCGGGCACTGTTCGACGAATCGCCCACGCCCCACATCGCCCACCCGCCCCGAACCCACCACCGGGACTTCTACGTCGCCACCGACGGCTCCTACGACCTCGACAGCGGCGGCGGCGGGCTCGGCGCGATCATCGAGACGCGCGACGGCCGACGGGTCGAACGGATCGCGCTCCCGGACGACACCGTCGCGGACAACAACGCCGCCGAGTACCGGGCGCTCCACCTCGGGCTCGACGTGCTGGCCGAGCGGGCGCCCGCCGACGCCCGGGTCGGCGTCGTGGTCGACCACGACGACCTCGCGGCGAACGTCAACAGCGCGTCGCTGGCGACCCGCCGGAGCGATCGATCGCCCCCAAGAGAGCTGCGGATCCCCACCGCCGACCGGAACCACTGGCGCGGGATCCGTGCCCGCATCTGCGGGTTCGAGGAGCTACGGGCCGCCGTGGTCGGGAGCGACACGAACCCCGCCCACGCGCTCGCGAACGCGCCGAGCGAGTACGCACACGTCAACGCGGGCTCCGAGCGGTGTCTGCTCCCCGAAGACATCGGATCGAGCGAGGCCCAGATCCCGCCGCCCTCCAGAGCCGACCGCCGAGCCAGCGACTGACCGCGGGCGGCTCCCGGTCAGCTCACCAGCCCCACCCTGTCGACGTGGTCGCGGAGCGCCCGTTCGGACTCGAACTCGTCGCCACAGGCCACACAGACGTAGCCGTCCTGATCCGCCATGGGAACCGAGACGGGCTCGCGGACCGTAACTCCTCTCGCCGCCCGAGCCCGCCATCGGAACGCATACGGGCCGGGCGGCCCTCGGCACCGACATGAACGCCCGCGATCTGATGACGACCGACGTGGAGACGGTCAGTCCCGACGACGAGATCGGCGAGGTCCTGACCCGGCTCGCCCGAGTCGACTTCAACGGCTTTCCGGTCGTCGACGACGGCGAGGTCGTCGGCATGGTGACCCAACACGACCTCGTCCACCTGTTCCAGCCGAGCGACCGCACTCTCTGGATCCCGGTCGGGCTCCCGCCGTTCTTAGAGACCATCGAATACGCGATCGACCTCTCGTGGGACGAACTCGACGCCGAACTCGACCTGCTGAAACACGCGGGCAAGCCCGTCCGGACGATCATGACCGACGACGTGGTGACCGTCGACCCGGACGCCGACCTCGATGCGATCCTCGACCTGCTCGCCGACGACGACCGGGACATCAACCGACTGCCGGTCGTCAGCGAGGGCGAACTCGTCGGCATCGTCGCGCGCCAAGACGTACTGCGAGCGATCCGGGACGAACGACGCGCCGACTAACCGGCAAGCAGAGCGCGCTTCGAAACGTTGACCCCACCCGGCCCGTGATGTGTCGGCGTGAGCAGATACCGTAACGTCGCGCTGTTCGTCGTGTTGGCGGCCGTCTGGGGGTCGGCGTTCATGGCCATCAAGGCCGGACTCGAGTACTTTCCGCCGGTGTTGTTCGCCGCGATCCGCTACGACATCGCGGGAGTCATCATGCTCGGCTACGCGGTGTACGCGACCGAGCGCTGGCGGCCCCGGACCCGCGGCGAGTGGTCGCTGGTCGCGGTCGGCGGGGCGCTGTTGATCGCGGGCTATCACGCCTTCCTCTTCGTGGGCGAGCAACACACCACGAGCGCAACGGCCTCGGTCATCGTGAGCCTCAGCCCGGTGTTGACGACGGGCTTCGCGCGGCTACTGCTACCGAGCGAACGCCTGACGGCCGCCGGGACGGCGGGGCTCGCGCTCGGGCTGGTCGGGGTCGTCGTCCTGAGCCGGCCGGACCCCAACAACCTGCTCGCCGCCGACGTGGTCGGGAAGGGGCTGGTGTTCGCGGCCGCTCTGGCGTTCGCGCTCGGGAGCGTGCTGACTCGGCGGATCGAGGCCGAACTCCCGATCGAGACGATGGAGGCGTGGTCGATGCTCCTCGGCGCGGGGCTGATGCACGCCGCCAGCGCCGCCCTGCCGACCGAGTCGCTGTCGGCGGTCGCGTGGACCCCCGAGTCGATCGCCGCGATGGCGTACCTCTCGGTCGCGGCGAGCGCGCTCGGCTTTCTGGTGTACTTCGATCTCCTCGACCGACTCGGCCCGATCGAGATCAATCTGGTGTCGTACGTCGCGCCCGTCTTCGCCGCGCTCTCGGGGTGGTGGTTCCTCGACGAGCAGGTCACCCCTGCGACGGCGGTCGGCTTCCTCGTCATCTTCGCGGGGTTCTGCCTGCTGAAGCGCCGGGCGCTCGCCCGCGAACTCCCCCGAATCCGGGCCGCGATCACTCGACGGTAGTCCGGAAGGACTATCACGGCGCCGTCGCCACCACTCCGGGATGAACGACTGGACGGTCGGCGACCCGCCGGCGACCGGCGCCGACGCCCGAACCGAGGCGCTGTTCGCCGCCGGTGCGGGCGTCGCGGTCGCCAACGCCGCACTGTACTTCTTGAGCGTCGAGACGCTTTCCCATCCCGCGATCTCGGTGCTCGCCGTCGCGGTGCTGGTAGTGGCGTACGTCGTGAGCCGATAGCGGGGAAAACGAGTCGGCCGAGCCGCTCACTTCGCGTTCGCCAGTCGGTCGAACTGGTCGGCGGTGAGGTCGATCTCGGCGGCCGCGAGGTTCTCCTCTAGCTGGTCGACCGTGCGAGCGCCGACGATGGGCGCGGTGACCCGCCCGTGGTGGACGAGCCACGCCAGACTGACCTGCGCGGGCGTGGCGTCGACCGCGTCGGCGATCGCCTCGGCCGCCTCCAGCGCGTCGAAGTTCTCCGGAGTGAGATACGACTCGCGGAACTGCTGGTCGGTCGCGCCCCGGGTCCCCTCCGGCGGCTCGGCGTCGCGCTCGTACTTGCCGGTCAGGAAGCCGCCGGCCAGCGGGCTCCAGGGCACCACGCCGATGTCGTAGTCCGTACACATCTCGAGGTAGTTGCCCTCGATCTCGCGGTTGGCGAGATTGTAGCGGGGTTGGGCGAGTTTGAACGGCTCGTAGCCGCGCCGGTCGGCGATCTCGTTCGCCTTGGCGACTTTCCAGGCGTTTGGTTCGAGCGTCGAGGCGCCGAGGTAGTTGACCTTGCCGTCGCGAACGAAGCCGTCGAGGGTCCGCATGAACTCCTCGACCGGCGTGTCGTCGTCCCACCGGTGGACGTAGAGCAGGTCGACGTAGTCGGTGCCGAGCCGGTCGAGGATCCCCTCGATGCTGTTTCGGAGGTGCTTGCGCGAGAGCCCCCAGCCGTTCGGGTCCTCGCGGGTCGGCCAGTAGATCTTCGAGGCGATCACGAACTCCTCGCGGTCGCGGTCGGCGAGCCAGTCGCCGATGTACTCCTCGCTCCGGCCGTCGCCGTACATGTCGGCGGTGTCGATGAAGTTGCCGCCCGCCGCGGCGTAGGCGTCGAGGAGTTCGTGGGCGCGCTCTTTACCGATCTCGACGTCGCCCTCGTCGTTCTCGCGGCCGAAGCGCCACGTCCCAAAGGCGAGTTCGCTGACCTTCGTGCCGGTCCGCCCGAGCGACACCGTGTCCAGACCCATGCGTACACCGTCGTCCGGCCGGCGGTTAAACGCGTCTATCTCCGCGAGTCGACGACGAAAACGGGGCCCGGGCGGCCTCGTCACCGCTTGTGGTCGTGGCCGGCGAGGAGGGCCGCGACGTTGAGCGCGAGGAGTCCGAGGAACGTGATCAGTTCGGCGTCCGTAGAGAGCCCGGTGAGCAAGAGCGGCAGGTAGAGAAACGGGAGCGCGACCGCCGCCCAGAAACCGAGCACCTCGAACGGCGTGGTGAGCGCGTGCTCGTGGTACCGCTCGAACAGCGCTGAGAGCTTGTGACGCCCTGCGGTCGCTTCGCCAGCGTCGGCAGGGGAACTCACGGCGGAGCCGTTTTCCTGTTGGAGGGACGATTCGGGCATCGTGGGGGTCACCTCGACCGCGATGACACGTACCACGGGCGAGACCTTATAAGCCGACGAGCGTTAGCGCGATTTCAGATCAGTTCAGCGCGGCCGCTCCGGAGCCGAAACGTTTCATAACCGTCCGAGGCGACGCGATAAAATTTAGAACCGGCTGTGCGCCGGTTTCGGCGAGCCGATCGACGAGTCGGTACGGCGGGACTACGCTCTCGGTTCGCGGGGTGATCAGGCGTTGCCTTCGTCAGTTCAGGCCGCGTGTATCCGATACCGATCGGTCCGAGCGGTCCGAGGCGGTACGTCGTACGGGTCGGGTACCGACTCGGAGTCGCGGGACTAGAGAGTAAGCGTTCGGCGGATCGCCAGAAGCGCTTGGGAAGGGCTTTACATCCGATCTTTACACGCCCGATACAAATACGATCCCGCGCCGGACCCGACCGACATGCTGCACTGGGACGAAGACACCCCGCCGATGCTCGATGCCTGTCTCAACTCCCGCGACCGCACACTCGTCGCGCTCGCCTGGGACCTCGGCTCCCGGCCGGGCGATCTCTTCGACCGAACCGCTGGCGCAGCCACCGACCACCAGTACGGCCTCCACGGCACCCTCGACGGGAAGACTGGCCGTCGATCGCCCGTGCTCGTCCTCGCGGTCCTCTACGCCCGGAAGTAGCTCGACGACCATCCCGGCGACGACAGCGATCCCCGGTTCTGCAAGCTGACTTCTCCGGACTCTATCTCGAACAACCGCGTCCGAGACATCCTGAAGGAGGTCGCGACCGCGCCGACATCTCGAAGACCATCACGGCTGGACGCGTGGGAGCAGTATCGTCGCTCGCTACATCGCCGTCTTCGACAACGCCAACGAGCACCGGTGTCCCGCACCTTCTATTATATATATCATATCTAAAGTTAGATTTAGATATTAATAGCATATAGTAGTTTCATAAGTATATATGTGGGACACTGGACCTGCCAGGACGTTTAGAGTACACCACATCCGTATTAAAATTGGAGTAAAGGATTCAATAATTCGGATCGCAAGGTAATTACCGCAAAAATGGAAGCTGCGAGGGGCACGTCAAATCGAACCCGGTGAGGGTTCGGTGGTTAGCGGACGTTAGTTGCTACGGCGGACTGCCAGCAGCGCGGCCGCGATGAGCGCGACCAGCGAGACAGCCATGCCGAAGCCGGGGATGCCACCGTCGCCACCGTCACCTTCCGTGGTTTCGGTCGCTTCGGTCGTCTCCTCGGTCGTCTCTTCGGTCGTCTCTTCGGTCGTCTCCTCGGTCGTCTCCTCGGTCGTCTCTTCGGTCGTCTCCTCGGTCGTCTCCTCGGTCGTCTCTTCGGTCGTGGTCTCGTCGCCTTCGCCGTCGTCGTCGGACATCGATTCGACGAGGACCGCATCAGTCACTTCGTCGTCAGTGTCTCCGCCCTCGGCGTAGACACGAGTCAGCTGGGTGC